>NZ_JBQJIK010000014.1:0-108269 GCF_052078665.1 Inquilinus sp. CA228
GGCCTCGCCATCGGCCACGCCCTTGCCGAAGCCGGCTTCGAGCCCGGGCTGGCCGTCGCCCGATCGCGCCAGCCAGACCCGCAGCCGGTCGCGCTGCGTCGGGGGCGGCGGCAGGGTCGCGGCCTCGCCGGCGGCGAGGTCCAGCACCGTGGTCCGCGACGGGTCGGTGGCCAGCGGCACCAGAATCGGCTTCGCCGGCTGCGCCGTGCGCCCGAGCAGCCACAGCCGGTCGGATTGCGGCGCCAGCACGGGCGCGGTCAGCGGCCGCAGCGCCCGGCCGGGGGCCGAGCCCTGCCACAGGCCGCCATCGAGATCGGCGCCGTCGACCCGCTCCAGCCCGGCGCCGGGGGCGGCGACCAGGGCGGTGGCCAGGGTCTGCGGCATGCCGTCCAGCGGCAGCGGCGCCAGGGCGACCGGGCCAGGTTTCTGGGGTTGGGCGTCGACCACGCGGGCGGCGAAGCGCACCGGCTCGCCGCCGCCATCGACGGTCCAGACCGAGGCGCGCCACGGCCGGGAGGTGTCGTCATCGGCCGGCACGGCGACGACGGGGGCGAGGCCGCGATCGAGCGCCACGCTGGCCCAGGCGCCGTCCGCGCCCTGGCGCTCCAGCGACAGGGTGAGCTCGGCGGAGGAGCTGGCGGCGGCGACCATCAGGCTGCCGGCGGCGGCTGCCGGCATGGCCAGGCGATGCACCGTCGGCCCCGTCAGCTCGACCGTGCCGGAGGGCTGCGCCGCGGCCGTGGCGCCGTCCTCGGCCGGCAGCGACAGCCGCAGCTCGGTGGTCGGCTGCGATCCGTCATAGTCCTCGGAGTCGTCCGAGCCGTCGCTCGAGGAGGCTGCCTCGACCGGGGCCAGGTCCAGGCTGTAGCGGCCGGCCGGCAGGTATTGCGACACGGCGATGTTCCAGTCGCCGTCGCGGTCGTCGAAGCGGCCCAGCACCTGGCCCTGGGCATCGCGCAGCACGGCCTTGACGTCGAGGGCGCCGAAGCTGGTCAGGCTGACCACCCGGTCGGTCGCGATGCTGAACGGCACGGTCGTGGGCAGCGAAATCTCGCGCGCCCTGCCCGGCTGCAGCTCGTCGGCGTGCAGCGTCACGGTGTAGTCCAGCCGGTCGTTGCGGCCCAGGCTGGTCGCCTCGACCCGGTAGCGCCCGGCCGGCAGCTCGCCGGCGAAGGCGGCACTGCCGCTGAACCGGGCCACAGCCGCGGCCTCGGGCGTGTCCAGCCGGCGCAGCTCGGCGACCATGCCCTCGCCGATGGTCAGGGTGGTCTTGGCCGGTCCGGCCAGGGTGAAATCCCACCGGTCCGGCGTGCGCGGATCGCCGCGCCCCGCCGGCTCGCGCCACTGGAAGACCTGGTCGGCGTCGAAGGGCAGCGGGTGCGGGCCATGGCCCTCCAGCGCGACCTCGGGCTCGATCCGGGTCAGGCGGGCGACCACGCGGGTGTCGACCGCCTCGGGCAGGATCATCAGGCGGTAGCGGCCGGCGGCCAGCTCCTGCTCCAGCCCCGACAGGTCGCCGGCGGCCAGCAGCGGCCAGCCCTCGGCATCCTCCAGCCGGGCGGTGAAGCTGCGGTCCAGGCCCAGGATCTCCAGCCGGTACGAACCGTCGGCCGGGATCTCGATCGGGAACAGGATGCCATTGCCGGCGGGCAGGGAGGCGCGGACGGTGCCGGCGGGCACCAGCGCGGCGCCGGACAGCATCGGGGTGGGGCGGGCGGTGATGCCCAGCCGGCCGGTGCCGTCCTCCGCCCTGGCGGTGACGCGGTAGCGGCCGGCCCGCAGATACTGCTGCAGCAGCATGTTCTGGCCGGCGCCGTTGGCCAAAGCCTCGCCCAGCGAGGCGACGAAGGGCGTGCCGATCGACCCGCTGGTGCGCAGCCGGCCAAGCGTCTCGACCCGGTACAGGCCGCCATCGGCGACGGTCAGGGCGAAGCTGCGCTCGGCCTCCCGGTCCAGGTCGAACCAGGCGGGCTGGCCGGCCTGCAGCGCGGTCAGCGGCGGCGGGGGGGTGACGGCCGGATCCGGCAGCGGCGCCGCGGGCAGCCGCCAGGACAGGATCGTGGTGCGCGGCTTGTCCGGGGCCGGCAGCGTCAGGTCGGCCCCGGTGGCGCTGGCCTTGACCGGCGCGGGCTTCAGCGCGGTGGTGCCGGTGCCGACCTCGGTCTGCAGCAGCGTGCCCTCCGCCGGATGCGTCAGCGACAGGCTCAGCGCCTCCCCGGCGCCCTGGGTTACGGCCAGCGGCCCGTCGGCGAGGTCGAGCGGCCAGGGCCGGGCCGACAGCGCGGTCCGCGCCTGGGGGCCGCTGTTGGTGATCAGCCGCAGGGTGTGGCCGTCCGCCAGCTCCTGCCGGCCGAAGCCGACCACCGGATCGGCCGGCTGCTGCGGCCGGTTGTCCTGCGGCGCCAGGCCGGGCGGGCCGATGGTGAGGTCGAGGATGCCGGTGGCGCCGTCGACCGGGTTCAGCTTCAGCACGTACCAGCCGGCCGCCAGGTCCCAGGATGGGGCGGGGCCGTCGGTGCGGGCGGCCAGCACATCGCCGCTCGGCACGGTGATCGACGGCCGGATGGCCGGGCCGTCGCTGCGCACGGCGATCGGGCCGGGGGCGGTCACCTGCAGCAGCAGCGTGCTGGCACCCCGCAGGTTGAAGCGCTGGCGCCAGGCCGCGCCCGGGCCGATCTGCGGAGCGTTGCCGGCGACGGTGACGGCCGGCTTGTCCCGCTCGGTGCGGATCAGCGCCAGGGTGGCGGGCAGCTCGTCGCCGCCGAAGCCCGCGGTCGGGGCCGAGAGCCACCACGACCCGGCCTCGGAGATGCTCATGCCGCTCGGCGATTCGATCGCCCGCAGTTGGAAGGCCTGGCCGGCCGCGCCGGTCAGCTCGACGACGCGGTCCCCGGGGGTCTGCGACGCCACCGAGTTGGCCGAGGTCGTCGGCTCACGGCTCTTCATGACGATCGCGCCGCCGGAGACGACGCTGGTGCCGTCCAGCACCCGCAGCCCGGCCGGGGCGGAGGCGGGCAGGGCCAGGCGGAACAGCCGGGCGCCGCCGTCGACCCGGTACAGGTCGCGGCCGAACGGCCCGATCGTGCCGCCGACCCAGCCGGCCAGCAGCGCGTCGGCAGCGCCGAAGCGGATGTGGAAGGGCTGGGCGGTGTCGCCGTCGGCCCAGGCCGCGGCCGGGCCGCCATAGGCGGTGACCAGGTAGGTGCCGGGCTCGAGGGTGCCTTCGAAGGTGACGTCGGTCATCGGGTGGCCGGCCACCGGCTCGATGATCCGCATCCGCCCGGTCTGCGGCACCAGGCCGGTGCCGTTCCGCCAGAAGCGCAGATCGGCCAGGCTGCGGCCCGCCGCCTCCAGCCGCAGGAAGCCCGGCGCCTCGACGGCGACCCAGAAGGACCGTTGCTGCAGGTCGGTCAAGGTCGTGCTCTGCACCACGCCGTCGCGCGGGCGCAGGCCCGGCGCCTCGGCCTCACGGAAGGGCGCCACCGTCAGCGCGGTCTCGCCCTCGGCCCCCTTGGCGCCGAACAGCCGCAGCTTGTAGGTGCCGACATCGAGCAGCACATCCAGCCGCCCGTCCGTGGCGCCGGCGTCGCCCGACAGCTCGGACGGGCCGGTCAGCATGTCGACCAGCTGGATCGCCACGCCGCTCTGGCTGCGCACGCGGATCGAGAACCGGCCGGGCTGCAGCACGCGCAGCAGGGTGTCGTGCTGGCCGGCGGCGGGAAACTTGTCCTGGTCGACGGTGGCGGCCGCGGCCGGTGGCGCCGCGGGGGGCGCGGCCTGCGCCAAAGCGGGCGGGGCGGCGAGGGCGGCCAGCAGGCCCAGCAGCTTGATCCAACGACGGGCATTCATGGCGTCACCCCCCAGTCCGGATCGTCGGACCGCCTCGGCTCCACCATTGTGTCAATGGGATTCGTGGCATTTCGATGATCCTCGCCGCGGCGCGTCGTCGAGATGACGCCGCCACCGCCCCGGGCGACCTTCGCCCGAAGCCGCGCAGCCTGAGCGACGCGATCACGACGCTCAACGACCCCGGCCAGCCGGAGGCCGCCCGGCTGCAAGGTCATTGCGGATCGCGTCGGCATCATGGCCTTTGTCCGGGGTCGGGCCTCCGTGCTCTCTCAGCCGGCGTGGAGGATCCGAAAGCGATCGGGTTGCGCCGGATCTCGATCAACGACCTGGATTGGCGTCCAAGCCCATTGCCAAACGCTGATGCCTGGCGTGCGGGAGAACCGGATCTGCCCGCGGGTGCCTTCAACTGCAACGCGCGGCCAGGATTCGGCAATGCGCGCCCGGTCCACGCCGTGAGACCGCAGCATATCGGTGAGGACGGCGACCGTGTCGTAGCCCTCGAAGGCGACGAAGGAGGGCGCTTCGCCCAGCCGCTCGCGGAGGGCCGTCTCGACTCGTGCACCGAGTGGGCTGAGGCGCTCGGGCAGGTAGCGCAGGAACGGGATCGCGGTGCCGTCATCGCCCAGCAACGTCGCCCATTCGGCGAACTCCGGTTGCCCGGCCGGAGCACCGATCATGATCCCGGCGAGGCGCGGGTCGTGGCGGACGGACCTGACGATCGACACGGCCGGCTCCGGGTGGCCGACCAGGAGAAGAAGGGCTGTCGCGCGATTGTCGACGAGTTCGTCGCACACCGCCGTGGGGGCGAGCGAGCGCAGGTCGAGTTCGATGACGGTGCCGCCGCGTGGAGCGAGGGTGTCCCGCAGAATGCGGGCCCCGGATGCCCAGTAGACGCTCGGCTGGGCTGCTACGGCGATTCGACGGTGGCCCGCGCCGAGGAGGAAGTCTGCGTAGATCTGCCAGCCGTGGGACTGCGCCGGGGCGAGGCGCGCGACCCATGTCGCTGGCTGTTCGGTGAGCGCGTCGAGAACCGCCGACGAGCAGAGGAACGGCAGGCCGAGGGCGTCGGCCCTGGCAGCAGCGGCGCGAGCGACGACGCTGTGATACTCCCCCGCCAAGGCGGCCACGCCCAGGCGAGCCAATTCATCGACGGCCGCCACGGCCCTCTGTGGATCAGCCGCGGTGTCTCGGACCACCAGCTCGAGTGGTCTTCCGACGATCCCGCCGGCGTCATTGACGTCGCAAACGGCCAGCTCGAGTCCGGCGAGCAAATGTCGGCCGGCCTCGACCCAGCCAGGCCGAGTCAGCGGAACCAGAGCGCCGATCCGGACGGCTGAATCGTCAGCCCGCTCTGCTCCAGGCGGCGACGGTGGCGTCTGCATGCGTCGGCGTCTCCCGGGTGACGATTTGGGTGCAGTATGCCCGGATCGCAGAGTGAACGTCAGCGGCGCGGCGAGTGGCCGAGCCGGGAATGGCCAGCTTCGGCGCCCGCCTGCCACAAAATGGCACCTTGGCGGGAGATCAAAGGCTGTTCACCGATGGCTTGTAGCGCGCCTGCACGAGATATCCGGTGGCTTTGCTGAAATGTCGTTCCATTGCCTTGGCCGCAGCCTTCGGATTTCGCATCGCAATCGCCTCGGCAACCAACCGCGGTGATCCGCGCCGCCAACTTGTGATTCTCGATCACTTCTTCCTTTTCGGCACGCGTTTCCCGGGTGCTCCAGGCTGCGCTACACCCAGGCCGTGCGGGCCGGCAGCATGGTCTATGTCTCGGGTACGGCGAGTCTCGACGCGGAGTTCAATCTCCTTCATCCGGGCGATCTCCTCGCTCAAATCAAATTCATCTACCAGAAGACAATCAGGGTCATCGCGGCCAGGAACAGGGTCCCGAGGCTGCGTATCCGTGCATCCCTACCAGCGCAGCCAGCGCCGGCCCGCCAGGGTGCCGATCAGCACCACGATCCCGGTCGCCAGCGTGTACCAGGTGGCGACGAAGAACGGGCTGTCGTCGGGGCAATGCGCGGCGTAGAAGGTCGCGGCGATGCCGCTGGCCACCAGCCCGGCGACCGCGCCGGCCAGGCCCGGCCGCCGCGGCGCGCCCTGGCGCAGGGCCAGCAGCAGCAGGGCGAGGGGCCCCAGCGCCATCAGCGGGATATACGTCATGCAGTAGGGCGCATTGGTGCCGATCCACCGGGCGCCCCAGGTCGACATCGGCATCGCCATCATCTCCAGCGCGACCGAGACGGCCAGCAGGATCGGCGCGGCCAGCAGCGCCCAGCGCCAGGCGCCTAGCGGCACGCCCGGCCGCGCCAGGTGCAGGATCAGCCCGGTGGCGGTGACGGCGAGCGCCAGGGTGACGACGAATTTGAACAGGTAGCGGACGGTCTCGACCGCCTGCATCACATCCGGCCGGATGCCGATGCCAAAGAGGAAGATCGCCCCGGCAACGACCGCGCCGCCGGCCATGGCGGCGGCCACCGCGCGGCCGAGCGGCCAGCGGATGGGCGCGTCCTGCGCCAGGGCGATGATGAGGTCGTCGGTCTTCACCCGGGTTCACTCCGATACAAGGCGGCCAAGGCCTTCAGCGCACGGTGCAGCGCCACGCGCACGGCGCCTTCGGTCATGCTGAGGCGGCTGGCGGTCTCGCGCACGCTGCCGCCCTCGACCGAGATCGAGCGCACGATGTCGCGCTGCTGGTCCTTCAGCTGCGACAGCAGGCGTTCGACGTCGCGCTGCTCCAGCCCGTCCGGCGGCGAATCCGCCTCCAAAGTGTCGATCACATCCTCGATCGGCACGTCGACATGGCGGCCGCGCCGGCGCAGCGCGTCGATCATCTTGTTGCGCACGATCACCGAGATCCACGGCCCGATCGGCCGCGACTGGTCCCAGGATCCGCGTTTCAGATGGATCGCCAGCAGCACCTCCTGCACCACGTCCTCGGCATCGCTGGCCGAGCCGCCGAACAGGGTGCCGCGCCGCCGCGCCATGGCGCGGAGATGCGGCGTCACCGCCTGCAGGAACAGGCGATAGGCACCGGCGTCGCCCGAGATCGCGGCCCGCATCCATGTCGCCCACTGCTCCTCCCGCAAGGGATCATTCACGCGTCATCACCTCATACGGCTCCGGTTCCGGATTCGTTACAGAGGGCCGGGCGGTTCTGCGGACGGCATCAGAAAAATTTTCCCAGGCGGTGTAATACCAGCCGCCCGACCGCCGAAGAAGTCGTCACAAGCCCGTTGCGGCGTGCCTCTTCTGCGGAACATCCGATGGATCGTCTCCTGCTTCTTCTTGCCCCGAGGGTCGCTGATCCGGCGACGACCCATCCTGCCGGCCCAGCCGGCTCCTCTGCATTGCAGTCGAGGGTCGCAACCCGGGACGGCTGAGCCCCGCCAGACACTGCCGCCAATCAACCTTTCGAACCGATGTGCCGCCGCGTCGCCCGATCGACGCCACAGTCGAGCCTTGCCCGAATGGGCGAGAAAGGACTTGCCGATGGACGCCTTCGACCTGTCGACCAGCTCCGCCAGCGCCGATGCCACCCTGGCCTTCGACGAGGCGGTGCGCGGCCTCGCGGCCCACCGGCCCTCGACCGGCGTCGCCTTGGGCCGGGCGCTGGAAGCCGACCCGGACCATGTCCCGGCCCTGGCGCTGAAGGGCTTCGCCAATCTGATCCTGGCCCGCGAGGAGCTGGCGACTCCCGCACGGGAAGCGCTGGCGGCGGCCCGGCGGGCCCTGGCGGCGAAGGATGGCGGCACCGCCGACGAACGGGCCCTGGTCGAGGCCCTTGCCTATGCTGCCGAAGACCGCTTCACCCAGGCCGCCGACTGCCTGGACATCCGTTTTGCCGACCGGCCGGCGACCTTCCTGCCGTTCAAGATCGCGCATGCGCTGCGCTTCATGCTGGGCGATGCCGCGGGCATGCTGGCTGCCTCGCAGCGGATGATCGCTGTGTGGTCGCCCGACCGCCCGGCCGCCGGCTTCCTGCTGGGCTGCCACGCCTTCGCCGTCGAGGAGCACGGCGCCTATGCCGCCGCCGAGGCCTATGGCCGGCAGGCGGTGGCGATGGAGCCGGACGACGCCTGGGGGCTGCACGCGGTCTCGCATGTCCACGAGATGCGGGGCGAAACCGCCGCCGGCGTCGAGTGGCTGGAGGGCAGCCGCGCCAGCTGGTCCCGCTGCAACAACTTCAGCTTCCACATGGCCTGGCATCTGGCGCTGCTGCATCTCGAGCGCGGCGACCACGAGCGCGTGCTGCGCCTCTATGACCAGGAGGTGCGGCCGACCGCGACCGACGATGTCCGCGACGTCGCCAACGCCGTGTCGCTGCTGTGGCGGCTGGAGCGGCTGGGCGTCGATGTCGGCGGCCGCTGGGCCGATTTGGCGGAGATCGCGCGGAAGCGCCGGGCCGACACCACCCTGGTCTTCGCCGCGCTGCACACCCTGATCGCCCTGGTCGCGCTCGGCGACCGGCCGGCGGCGGCGGAGCTGGTGATGGCGCTGCAGGTCCGCGCCCAGGGCAGCGGCGACCAGGCCCGGGTCGCGGCCGATCTCGGCCTGCCCCTGGCTCGCGTGATCACCGGGCTGGGCGGGGAGCGCGGCGCGCTCGACCGCCTCGCCGCCGCCCTGCCGCAGATCGGCGGCAGCAATGCGCAGCGCGACCTGTTCGTCCTGGCCCTGGCCGAGACCGCATCTCGGCGCGGCGACACCCCGGCGCTGCGGGCGATCGGCGATGCCCGCCGCCGCCTGAAGGCCGAGGACCGCCTGATCACGGCGGTCGACGGCCGCGCCCTGTCCCCTGCGGCCCGCCTCTGGGCCCAACGCTGAGTTCGACTGGAGATCCCCATCATGACCATGACCCAGACATCCGATACGCCGCTGTTTCCCGCGGTCACCGGCCGCCTCGTCCCGACCATCCTGCTCGCCGGCATCGCCGCCGATGTGACCTGGGAGATCTGGGCCCGCGGCATCACGCCCTTCCTGGTCGGCGGCCCGCTGGAGCCCGCGGCCCTGGTGCAGTCGGTGTTCGGTTTCCAGAGCTGGGCGGCGGCGGAGCTGATCCACGCCATCACCGGCATCGTGTTCTACCCGATCGGCTACCTGTTCATCGCCCGGCCGCTGCAGCGCCGGATCCTGCCGCAGCTGCCGCTGGTGCTGACCGGCATCGGCTTCGGCATCGGCCTCTGGGTCTTCGCCCTCTACGTCATGGCCCACATCTTCGCCGGCCTGCCCGCTTTCCTCGGCTTCATCCCGCTGACCTGGGCCTCGCTGGTGGGCCACATCCTGTTCGGCCTGGTGGTCGCCTACGTCGTACGCTTCCGCGAGTCCCAACCCGCTGAAAGCGCCCGGTAAATGATCCGCATCGCCGACACGATCGCCGCCACCCTGCACGCCCATGGAGTCCGCCATGCCTTCGGCATGCCGGGCGGCGAGGTCGTGACTCTGATCGACGGGCTGGAGGCGGCGGGCATCCGCTTCCACCTGGCGCGGCACGAGACCGCGGCGGCGATCATGGCCGCCGGCGCCTCGGTGACCACGGCGACGCCGGGCCTGCTGGTGGCGACCGTCGGTCCGGGGCTGGCGAACGCGGTCAACGGCATCGCCGATGCGGCGCAGGAGCATGTGCCGCTGGTCGTAGTCTCCGGCATCGTCGACCGGCCGACCCGGGCCCGCTACACCCATCAGGTGATCGACCATGCCGCGTTGCTGCGGCCGCTGGTCAAGGCCAGCTTCGAGGTCGAGCCGGAAAGCGCCGGCCCGACCGTCGCCCGGGCCCTGGCCATCGCGCTGGCCGAGCCGATGGGGCCGGTGCATCTCGACCTGTCGCCGGCCGTGGCGGCCATGACCGACCCGGCGCCGCGGCCGGTCGCCCCGCCGGTCGTGCTGCGACCGGTGGTCGTGTCGCAGGACCCGGCGATCGCGGCGCTGGCCGACCGCCTGTCGCGGGCGCGGCGGCCGCTGATCCTGGCCGGGCTGGAGGCGGCGCAGAACGGCGCCGGGCCGGCGCTGCTGCGCCTGGCCGAACGGCTCGGCGCGCCGGTGGTCACCACCTACAAGGCCAAGGGGCTGGTACCGGAGGATCATCCTCTGGCGCTCGGCGGCGCCGGGCTGTCGCCGGCCGCGGATGCGGTGCTGCTGCCGCTGTTCGAGCAGGCCGACCTGCTGCTGTTCGTCGGCTACGACCCGATCGAGATGCGGCTCGGCTGGCTCGATCTCGTCTCGGATCCGGCCCGGATCGTCGAGATCACCGCTGCCCCGGCCGACCACGCCATGCACCATGCCGGCACGCGCCTGCTGGCCGCGCCCGCGGCCGCGATCGCCGCTTTGGCCCAGGCGGTCCGCCCCGGCGATGCCTGGACCGGTGGCGAGCCCGCCGTGGCCCGGAAAGCACTGGCCGAACGCTTCGCCGCGCCTGCCGGCTGGGGCCCGCACGCCATCGTCGAGGTGCTGAACCGCGCGGTCAGGGACGACGATCTGGTCACCGTCGATGCCGGCGCCCACCGCATCCTCCTGTCGCAGAAATGGGTCGCGCGGCGGCCGCTGTCGCTGCTGCAATCGGCCGGCTTCTGCACCATGGCCGCGGCCCTGCCTCTGGCGATCGGCGCCAAGGTCGCCGACCCGTCGCGCCGCGTCGTCGCCGTGATGGGCGATGGCGGGCTGGAGATGGGGATCGGCGAGCTCGCGACGCTGCGCGACCTCGGCCTGCCGGTCACCATCGTGCTGTTCCAGGACCGGAGCCTAGCCCTGATCGCCCTGAAGCAGAACTCGGCCGGGCTGGCGCCGCATGGCGTCGGCCTCGGCCTCACCGATTTCGCCACGGTCGCCGCCGGCTTCGGCGGCCATGGCCGCACCGTCACCAGCGCTGCCGAGCTGGCGGCCGAGCTGGCCGCCGCCCGCACCCGCGACCGCTTCACCCTGATCGCCTGCAGGTTCGACGCCGATGCATATCACCAGGCCTTCTGAGCCGCCGGCGCGCGAGGCGCTGTCCAGCGCCATCGTGCCGAAATCCCGGCGCGACCCGCGGCTCGACTTCTTCCGCGGCCTCGGGATGCTGATCATCCTGACCGCCCATATCCCGGACAACACCTGGATCCTGTGGATCCCGGCGCGCTTCGGCTTCTCCGACGCGACTGAGATGTTCGTGTTCCTGTCCGGCATGGCCTCGGCCATCGCCTTCGGCCGGGTGTTCGACCGCGACGGCTTCGCCCGCGGCACCGGCCGCGTCGCCCGCCGGGTCTGGCAGATCTACTGGATCCATGTCGCGGTCTTCGTCGTCATCGCCGCGCTGGCGGCGGCGGCCGGCACCCGGCCGGGCGGCGAGAGCTACATCGTCGAACTGAACCTGCCGCACTTCTTCGCCGACCCGATGGGCCTGCTGCCGCGGTTCCTGGTCCTGGCCTATGTGCCGAACTACTTCGACATCCTGCCGATGTACCTGGTCATCCTGGCGCTGATGCCGGCGATGATCCTGGCCGAGCGGCTGCACAAGGCGCTGCCCTTCGTGCTGATGGCGGCGATCTGGGGCCTGACCCAGGCGCATCTGCTGGACCTGCCGGCCGAGCCCTGGTCGGACCGCAGCTGGTTCTTCGACCCGTTCGGCTGGCAGCTGCTGTTCTATCTCGGCTTCTTCCTGATGCGCCGCACCCTGCCGGCGCCGGGCTTCAGCCGGGCTCTGATCGTCCTGGCCGCGCTCTTCGTCCTGGCGACGGTGCCCTTCGCCTATTACCGCATCCTCGAGGCCTCGCCCTTCTTCGGCGGCTGGGCCCAGGCGCTGGCGCCGCTGACCGACAAGACCCATTTCGGCATCCTGCGGCTGGTGCATTTCCTGGCGCTGGCCTATCTGGCGGTGCAGTTGGTCGGGCCCGGCGGCGCGCGGCTGCAGGGCGCGGCGGTTACGGTCATCTCCAAGGTCGGGCAGCAGACGCTGGCGGTGTTCGTCAGCGGCATGGTCACGGCGCAGCTGCTGGGCATGGCGCTGGACCACACCGGCCGCGATCCGTTTACGGTGGCCGCTGCGAACCTGGCCGGCTTCGGTGTGCTGGTCGTGGTCGCCTATGCGGTCGCCTGGTTCAAGGGGATGCCGGCCCGCACCGCCGGCACGCCCGCGCCGGAGTCGGCATGATGGCCAGGCTCTCGACGCTCCTGACCTGCGCCGCGCTGATCCTGGCCTTGCAGCCCGCGCTCGCGGCCGCGCCCGTGACCGCGACCGAAACCTGCGGCGGCGACGTGCCGTGCCGCGTCGCCGACGGCGAATACCGCATCGCCCTGCCGCCGGGCGGGGCGCCGGCCGGGGTCTATCTGTTCTTCCACGGCTATGAGGGCTCGGCCGCCGACCAGATGCAGGCGACCGATCTGATCGCGGTGGCCCGGGCGCACGGCCTGGCCTTCGCCGCCCCGGACGGGCTCGACCGGACCTGGTCCTTCGCGACCTCGCCCAGCCATGACCGCGACGAGATCCGCTTCGTCGGCGAGGTGCTGGACGACCTGCAGCGCCGCTTCGGTTTCGGCCCGAACCGGGTCGTGGTCGGCGGCTTCTCGCAGGGCGCGTCGATGGCCTGGTACGTGGCCTGCGATCTCGGTGGCCGCGTCGCCGGCGCCGTCACCTTTTCCGGCGTGTTCTGGGACCCGCTGCCGCAGCCCTCCGACTGCCAGGCCGTGCCGCCGCCGCTGGTGCACTTTCACGGCCGCGCCGACCGCACCTTCCCCCTGGCCGGCCGCGCCATCGGCGACCGTTGGCACCAGGGCGACACCTTCCGCAGCCTCGCGGTGCTGGAAGCGCGGGCCGGCTGCCGGCTCGGCACCGACACGCCGGTGACGATCGCCGGCATCGCCTGCGCCCAGGTCCAGGGCTGCGAGCGCGGCCCCATCACCCTGTGCCTGCACGATGGTGGGCATGAGGTGCAGGCCGGCTGGCTGGACGGCGCCCTGAGCGCGCTGAGCCATCCCGTCCTGCCGATCACCAGCGAGGTTCTACCATGACCCGAAGCACCGAGGACCCGAAGCGGTCCGACGATGCCGCCGCCCGCGAACTGGCCCGCAAGGACCGGCGTATCCGCGAGCTGGAGGAGGAGCTGGCCCGGCTGCGCGCCTCTGCGCTGCTGGCCCAGTGACCCCGCAACCCCGAAAGGAGCCCGTCATGTTCCGTCGCACCCTGCTGGCGCTGGCCGCGCTGGCCTGCATCGTCCCCCTGGCCGCCCAGGCGCAGGACGCGTCCCGTCCCGTCAACACGCTGGGGGCGCCGGCCGACCATGTCGCGATCCGCGGCTACGACCCGGTCGCCTATTTCCGCGAGGGCGGTCCGCGCCAGGGCAAGCCCGAATTCGCCGCGCAGCATGACGGCGCCACCTGGTGGTTCGCCAGTGCCGAGGACAAGGCGTTGTTCGAGGCCGATCCGGAGAAGTACATGCCGGCCTTCGGCGGCTTCTGCGCCTATGGCACCTCGCAAGGCTATCTGGTGAAGATCGAGCCGGAAGCCTGGTCGATCGTCGACGGCCGGCTGTACCTGAACTACGACCTCGGCGTCCGCGACACCTGGATCAAGGACACCAAGGGCTATATCGACCAGGCCAACGCGAACTGGCCCAAGCTCGATCGTGACGACATCAAGTAGCCTGCTTCAGCGCCGCGGCATGGTGACGTCGGGCGCTAGGCGCGTCTGCGCCGCCAGGCGGATCGGCGCGTTGGCGGCGCCGAAGCCGGCATAGCCCCGGCGCTGCACGATCTCGAAGAAGAAGCGGTCGGCGAAGCTGGTGGTGTAGAGCTGGAAGAACTCGCCGCCGCCGTCGCGGTCGTACAGGATCCCGGCCTCGCGCAGCCGGTCGAGCTGCTCCGGCTCCAGCCCGAAGCGGGCCTCGATGTCGTCGTAATAGTTGGCCGGGATCGGCAGGAACCGCACGCCGGCCTGCCGCATCCGGGCCGCGGCGGCGAAGATGTCGCCGGTCTCCAGCGCGATGTGCTGGATGCCGGAGCCGAAGAACTCCGACAGGAAGCGCGCCGACAAAGTGCGCTGGCTCTGCGAGGCGTTCAGCACGATGCGCAGCGTGCCCTCGGCGTTCTGCACCACCTGGCTGCGCACCAGCCCGGCGGGGTCCGGGATCTCCAGCTCCGGCGTCTTCGCCAGGTCGAAGATCGAGCTGTAGAACAGCAGCCAGGACAGCATCTCGTCATACTGCATCGACTGCGACAGGTGGTCGATCCGCGCCAGCCCGGCCTCCGGCGTCGAATCCTCGAGCGGGACGAAGTCGATTTCGCGCCATCGCGCCAGGTCGCTGCCGGGATCGACGAGGTAGATCAGGCTGCCGCCGACGCCGCGGATCGCCGGGATCTCCAGCTCGCCCGGCCCCACCTCCTGGCGGAATCCGGTCGCCAGCAGGACGCCGGCCCGCGCCGTCGCCGCCTGGGCATCGTCGACCCTGAGGCAGATCGCGCAGGCGGCCGGGCCATGCATGATGTAGGCGGCATGGGCGTAGCCCTCCTTCTCGCGGTTGACGAGAAGGGCGATGCCGCCCTGCGACCACAGGGTCACGTCCTTCGACCGGTGCCGGCCGCGCCGGGCGAAGCCGAGGCCGGCGAACAGCACCTCCAGCTCGATCGCGCCGGCCTCGTCGACGGCGAATTCGACGAACTCGACGCCGAGGCAGCGGGCGCGGTCCGGCAGCAGCGGCCGGGTCCGCTCGGCGGCGGGCTTGCGCCGTTCCAGCGTGTCGGCCAGCTGCAGCAGCGACCGCCGCCCGTCGATCGCGACCGACCGGGCTGAGCCGGCCCGGAAATGGTCGTTGAAGATCTCCAGCGAATAGACGCCGTCATAGCCGGTCGCGGCCACCGCCTCGGTGAAGGCGGTCACCGGCAGGTCGCCCTGGCCCGGCAGGTTGCGGAAATGCCGGCTCCAGGACAGCAGGTCCATCTCCAGCAGCGGCGCGTCGGCCAGCTGCACCAGGAAGATCCGGTCGGCCGGGATGGCGCGGATGCTGTCCGGGTCGATGCCGCGGGACAGGGTGTGGAAGCTGTCCAGGACCAGCCCGATATTCGGGTGGTCGGCGCGGCGCACGATCTCCCACGCGTCGCGGTGGTCGTTGACGTGCCGGCCCCAGGCCAGCGCCTCGAAGCCGACCTTCAGCCCGCGCTTGGCCGCCCGCTCGCCCAGCTCGCGAAAATCCGCGGCGGCGCGGTCGATGCCGCCCAGCGCCGCCGGCGAGATGTTGGAGCAGACCAGCAGCAGGTCGGCGCCCAGCTCGGCCATCAGGTCGAACTTGCGCTCGGCCCTTTCGAACACGCGCGTACGCTGCGGCTCGGGCATGCCCTCGAAGTCGCGGAAGGGCTGGAAGGTGGTCACGACCAGCCCGGCGTCGCGCACCATCCGCCCGACCTCGCGCGGCGCCGCGTCGAAGGACAGGAAGTCGTTCTCGAAGATCTCGACGCCGTCGAAGCCGGCAGCGGCGATCGCCTCCAGCTTGTCGCGCAGGTCGCCGCTCAAGGATACGGTGGCGATCGACGTCTTCATCGGACAGATCTCCCGTCGCGGGTCACTTCTTGCGCAGCTTGTCCAGCTCGGCCTGCAGCAGCGCGATGGTGTCGTCGCCGATCTTGGGGCGGAACTCCTCGACCACCGGCGCGGAAGCGGCGCGCAGCTTGGCCACCTCATCGGGCGGCAGCTCGGTCACCTCCATGCCGTTGGCGCGGATCTCGTCCAGCGCCTTGGCGTCGGCCTCGCGCGACACCTGGCGCTGATAGTCCCGCGCCTCGGTCGCAGCCGATTGCAGTACCGCCCGCTCCTCGTCGTTCAGCTTGTCCCAGAAGGTCTTGCTGACCAGGACGATCTGCGGGTTGTACTGGTGCCGGGTCAGGGTCAGGTACTTCTGCACCTCGTAGAACTTGGCGTTGATGATGTTGGCCGACGGGTTCTCCTGGCCGTCGACGGTGCCGGTGTCCAGCGCGCCGTACAGCTCGGGATAGGGCATCGGCACGGCGTTGGCGCCGAGCGCGTTGAACAGCGCGATCGGGATCGGCGACTGGATGGTCCGGATCTTCAGCCCCTTGATGTCGTCGACCTTCGCCACCGGATGGCGGTTGTTGGTCAGGTTGCGGAAGCCCAGCTCCCAATAGGCCAGGCCGACCAGCCCCTTCTCGGGCAGCAGGGTCAGCAGATGGGTGCCGAACGGGCCGTCCATCACCGCGTCGGCCTCCTGCGGCGTGTCGAACAGGAAGGGCAGGTCGACCGCGCCGAAGGCCGGGGCGTTGCCGGACAGGATGCCGGCATTCATCACCGTCATCTCGACGATGCCGCCCTGCAGCCCCGACAGGGTCTGCACGTCGCCGCCCAGCGTGCCGCCAGGGAACAGCTGCACCGTGATCTTGCCGCCGCTCTTCTCGGCGACGATGGCGACGAACTTCTCCATGCCCGTGACCTGGGGATGGCCCTTGCTGTTCGCCGCGGCGAATTTGATGTGCTGCTCGCGGATCTCGGCCTGTGCCGTGGGGGCCAGCAGCAGCGCCGCCGACAGCGCGGCGATCAGGCCGGTCAGGGTCCTGGACATGGTGATCCTCCCAAGGATTGTTCGGTGGTTGTTGTCGGCCGGCGCGGTCATCGGGCCAGCCATTTGGCCGGAACCGTCACCAGCTCCGGAAACAGGATCAGCAGGGCCAGCACCGCCAACTCGGCCAGGAGGAAGGGCCAGACGCCCTTCATCAAATCCTCCATGCTCAGCTTCGACACGCCGCAGACGACGTTCAGCACGGTGCCGACCGGCGGGGTGATCAGGCCGATCGAGTTGTTGATGATGAACAGCACGCCGAAATAGACCGGGTCGATGCCCGCCTGCTTGATCACCGGCATCAGGACCGGGGTCAGGATCAGGATGGTCGGGGTCATGTCCATGGCGGTGCCGACGGCGACGACCAGCAGCATGATCACCGCCATCAGCAGCATCGGGCTGTCCATGAACGGGTCGAGCATGGCGGCGAGCTGGCCGGGCAGGTCGGCGACCGTGATCAGCCAGGCGGAGACGCCGGCGGCGGCCACCAGGAACATCACCACGCTGGTGGTCTTGGCGGCCGAGACGAACACGTCGAACAGCTGCCCGGGGCTGAGCTCGCGGTACACGACCATGGCCACGAACAGCGAATAGACCGCGGCGACGACGCCGGCCTCGGTCGGGGTGAACACGCCGAACTTCAGCCCGACGACGATGATCACCGGCAGCAGCATCGCCCACAGGCTGTCGATCAGGGCGCGCAGGCGCTCGCCCCCGCTGCGGCGCGGCGGCAGGTCGATCTGTTCGCGCCGGGCCACCAGCAGCCAGGTTATGCAGAGGGCCAGCGCGATCATCAGGCCGGGCGCGATGCCGGCCAGGAACAGCTTGGTGATCGACACGCCGCCGATCACGCCGAACAGCACGAAGCCGATGCTGGGCGGGATGATCGGCCCGATGATCGCGGCCGAGGCGATCAGCCCGCCGGACCGCCCGGCGCTGTGGCCGGATCTCAGCATCATCGGCAGCAGCAGGGCGCTGAGCGCCGCGGCGTCGGCCAGGGCCGAGCCGGACAGGCTGGAGAGCAGGCAGGCGGCCAGGATGACGACGAAGCCGAGCCCGCCGCGGATATGGCCGACCAGGGCCATGGCGAGGTCGACGATGCGGCGCGACAGGCCGCCGGTGTTCATCACCTCGCCGGCCAGCATGAAGAAGGGCACGGCCATCAGCGGGAAGCTGTCGGCGCCGTTGATCACGTTCTGGGCGACGATCTGGGAGTCGAACAGGCCGAGATGGATCATCAGCGCGACGCCGCTGAGGATCAGGGCGAAGGCGATCGGCATGCCGATCGCCATGGTGCCGAGCAGCGACGACAGGAAGACCGCGACGACCACGGCTCAGCCCTTCCGCGGGGTGTCGAGGGCGGCGAGCTCCTCGGATTCGCGGACCAGGATCAGCTCCTCGGGCCCGGCCCGGCCGAGCATGAGGCGGATGAGATCGACCAGGATGATCAGCGCGGCCGGCACGGCGAAGGCGATGCCGGCGCCGTACATCAGCGCCATCGGATAGCCCACGGCCGGCGAGGCGACGTCGAGGTTGATCGCCGCCTGCTCGACGCTGCCCTTCAGCAGCAGCCAGATCGCCAGCAGCGCCAGCGCGCCGGACAGGGCCAGGCAGGCCTTGGCCGCCGGCCGGGGCAGGCGGCGCAGCAGCGTGTCGACGCCGATATGGCCGCGCTCGCGCAGCGCCACCACCGCGCCGAGGAAGATCAGCCAGACGAAGAACAGCCGCGACAGCTCCTCCGACGCGGTCAGCCCCTGGTTGAAGGCATAGCGCAGCACGACGTTGCCGAAGACCAGCACCACCATCCCGGCCAGCAGCAGGGCGATCAGCAGCTTCAGCAGCGCGAAATAGCTCTCGACGACAAGACGCATCGGGCTCTCCCTGTGGTGGCCGCCGGGCGCGGCTTCGTCGGTTCTGAATTCTTCTTCTTCACAAATGTACGAACTGGTACGTATAGTCAAGTCTCCGGCGCGGCCCGGCGGCGATCGGACCGAAAACCGCTTGTTCGCGGCGGCGAAGTTCCGGAGAAGTAGAAGCCTGTCCGCCGATCGGGCGGCAGCGTCGGTGCGGGGAGCGGGCCAGGAAATGGCGGGCAGGACCAAGTCGGGCGCGGCGGAGCGGAAGACCGCCCGCAAGAACGACCCCGAGCGCACCAAGCAGGATATTCTCGAGGTCGCGACCGAGGAGTTCGCGACCCATGGGCTGAGCGGCGCGCGCGTCGACGCCATCGCGGAGCGCACCCGCACCTCCAAACGCATGATCTACTATTATTTCGGCGGCAAGGAGGGGCTGTACCAGGCGGTGCTGGAGAAGGCCTATGCCGACATCCGCACCGCCGAGGCGGAGCTGCATCTCGAGGACCTGCCGCCGGAAGAGGCGATGCGGCGGCTGGCCGAGTTCACCTTCGACTATGACGAGGCGCATCCCGACTTCATCCGGCTGGTCAGCATCGAGAACATCCACCGGGGCGAGCATCTGGCGCACACCGCCTCGATCCGCAGCACCAATCTCGGCATCATCCAGACCATCGCCGCGATCCTGGAGCGTGGGCGGAAGGCGGGCGTGTTCCGGGCCGAGGTCGACCCGGTCGACCTGCACATGCTGATCAGCGCCTTCTGCTTCTTCCGCGTCTCCAACCGCCACACCTTCGGCAGCATCTTCCGCCGCGACCTGTCGGAGCCGGGGCTGCGCGAGACGCACCGGCGGATGATCGGCGACGCCGTCATCCGCCTGCTGCAGGGCGGGGCGGAGGCCGCGCCCGCTGCTACCCCGGCCCGAGCGAGGCGAAGTGCCGGGTCATCCGCTCGGAATCCGGCGTGATGCCGGTGAACAGCCGGAACGCCTCGACCGCCTGGAACACCGCCATGCCGCCGCCGTCGAGGGTGCGGCAGCCGCGGGCGCGAGCGACGCGCAGCAACTCGGTCTCGAGCGGAAAGTAGACGATCTCGGCGACCCAGTGGCGCGGCGCCAGCAGTTCGGCCGGCAGCGGCAGGCCGGGATGCTTGGCCATCCCGGTCGGGGTGGCGTGGATCAGCCCGTCCGCCGTTTCCATGGCGGCGGGAAGGTCGGTGCCGGCCACGGCGCGCCCCGCCCCGAACCGGGCGGACAGGCCGGCGGCCGTGGCCTCGGCCCGGCCGTGGTCGACATCGAAGATCGCCAGCTCGCCGATCCCGAGGGTCAGGGCGGCATGCGCCACCGCCGCCCCCGCGCCGCCGGCGCCGAGCTGGACCGCGCGGTCCTTGCCCACATCCGGCAGGCCGCGCCGGAAACTCTCGGCGAAGCCCCACCAGTCGGTGTTGTGGCCGGTCCGCCGGCCGTCCTCGAACACCACGGTGTTGACCGCGCCCAGCGCCAGCGCGTCGTCGGACAGCGCGTGCAGCAGCGGGATCACCGCCTGCTTGCAGGGATGGGTGATGTTGAGCCCGGCGAAGCCGCGCCGCTCCGCTTCCACGACCAGCTCCGGCAGCGCCTCGACGCCGCGGCCGAGCGCCTCGAGGTCGATCAGCTCGTAGTCGTAGCGCAGCCCCTGCTCTGCCCCCTCGCGCCTATGCATGGCCGGGGTCCGCGACGCCTGGATGCCGGCGCCGATCAGGCCGACGCGGAGGGTGGTCGGGCGGATATGGGTCACGGGCAGGGACCCGCGCCGGGCCGCCCGGCCGGCTCGGTTCCGCAAGGATGCGCGGTGCGTCTCGGACGATTCATGCTGCCCCGCTGGTGTCTCCTTAAATAGAAATGTACTAACTGGTACGTTCATGTCAATTGCCGCCGAACGAACTCAGGACGCCGGATCGGCGGCTGCGCTATGCTGCCCATCTTGAATTGTCGCGACTGAACGGCCAGTTGGACGACGGCGCCGACGAGTGTCGGGGCTGATGACGAGGGGGCAATGCCATCCGCTGACCTGACGCGCCGGTCGACGATCCTGATCGCCGACGACGAGCCGGCCAGTGCTGTGCCGCGACAGCGGCTGCTGAAGCACGAGGGTTTCTCCCGGCTGCTGCCGCTCGAACTCGCCCGGCACGGCCTGCAGCGGCCGGAAACCGAGCGGCCGCTGTTCGAGTGAGACGGCACGCCCCGGCGCCGCCGGATCCCCCATCCCCCACCACTCCGAGGGACCTCCCGTGGACTTCTCCTGGATCTCCGACCCGACCGCCCTGATCGCCTTGGCGACCCTCATCGTCATGGAGGTCGTGCTCGGCATCGACAACCTGATCTTCATCTCGATCCTGACCAACAAGCTGCCTGAAAGTCAGCGCAGCCGGGCGCGCCGGATCGGCATCGGGCTGGCGCTGTTCCTGCGGCTGGCCCTGCTGGGCACGGTCTCGATCATCGTCCAGCTCACCGAGCCGGTGTTCGAGGTCCTCGGCCATCCCTTCTCCTGGCGCGACCTGATCCTGATCGGCGGCGGCCTGTTCCTGGTGTGGAAGGCGACGAAGGAGATCCACCACAGCGTCGACCCGGTCCCGGCCGATGACGTCTTCGGCAGCGCCAAGGCGACGCTGGGCTTTGGCGCGGCGATCGGGCAGATCCTCCTGCTCGACCTGGTGTTCTCGCTCGACAGCATCATCACGGCGGTCGGCATGACCGACCATGTGGCGATCATGGTGATCGCGGTGATCTTCGCCGTGGGAGTGATGCTCGCCGCCGCCGACCCGCTGTCCCGCTTCATCCACGCCAACCCGACCGTGGTGATGCTGGCGCTGGGCTTCCTGATGATGATCGGCATGACGCTGATCGCGGAAGGCTTCGGCGCGCATGTGCCGAAGGGCTACATCTACGCCGCCATGGCGTTCTCGGCCCTGGTCGAGGGGCTGAACATGCTGTCCCGCCGGGCCACGCGACGCAAGGCGCCGACCTCGGCCGATTCCAAGCACTGACCGCAGCGTGGGGTAGGGCCGTCCGGGGTGGCCCGGACGGCCCTACCCCACCCGCGGCAGGCTGATGGTGGCGCGCAGGCCCTTGGCCTGGTTGGCCAGGGTGATGTCGCCGCCATGGTGGCGCACGATGGTGCGGGCGATCGACAGGCCGAGGCCGACGCCGCCGGTCTCCGGGTTGCGCGAGTTCTCGATCCGGAAGAACGGGGCGAAGACCTGCTCGGCGGCGCCGTCCGGGATCCCCGGCCCGTCATCCTCGATCACGATCTCGATGCCGTCGCCGGCCCGCGCCACATGCACCCGGGCGCGCTCGCCGTAGCGCACCGCGTTCTCGACCAGGTTGCGGACGGCGCGGCGCAGCGCGTCGGGCCGGCAGCGATAGCTGATCCTCGGCCCCTCCTGGAAGGTGACGTCCCGGCCCAGCTCGGCCAGGTCGTCGCACAGGCTCTCGACCAGGGCCGGCAGGTCGACGGCGCGGGTGCCCTCGGCCGTCGCCTCCTCGCGGGCGAAGGCCAGCGTGGCCTCGGTCATCTTCTGCACCTCGGCGATGGTCGCCAGCATCTTGTCCCGCTCCTCCGTGTCGGCGACGAACTCGGCGCGCAGGCGCAGCGAGGTCAGCGGCGTGCGCAGGTCGTGGCCGATCGCCGCCAGCATGCGGGTGCGGTCCTCGACGAAGCGCTGCAGCCGCTCCTGCATCCGGTTGAAGGCCTCGGCGGTGTTGCGGATGTCGTCCGGCCCGGCCTCCGGCAGCGGCGCCCCGGATTCGCCTCGGCCCAGCGCCTCGGCGGCGACGGCCAGGCGCCGCATCGGCCGGGCGATGCCGCGGGCGACGATGATGCCGAACACCGACAGCACGATCGCCGTGACCGCGACCGACACCACCGACTGGCTGGTCCAGAACGAATTGCCGGTCGGCTTGGCATAGGCGCTGTTCAGCCAAGCGCCGCTGCCCAGCTCCACCGACAGGCCCATGCCGTAGGACTCGTCGAGATACAGGAACTTGGCCGGGCCCGACAGCGGCCAGGCATGGGGCGGCACGTCCGCCCAGGGCGTGGTGACGGCCGCCGTGGCCGTGCCGATGCCGAGGATCTGGGCCGATTCCCGCCGATCCTGGGGCTTGTCCTTGTCCGGCTTCGGGGCTTTCGGCCCCCAGGGTGTCACGCTCGGCAGCGGCTTTGCCAGCTGGGTCCAGGCCTGGCGCCGCCAGGCCGTGGCGTCGCCCGGACCGTCGGTCGACACCCAGAAGCGGCTGTAAGAGGTGCCGCTGGCGCGCAGGATGTCGTCCTGCAGCGCCGGCGGCGTCGACTCCAGGAGGCGGGAGAGCGACGCGGTGCGGCTGAAGAACTCGCTCTTGGCGGCGGCCTTTAGCGCCTGGCCGCGCTCGTCCCAGGAGATCAGGAAGCCGATGCCCTGCGACAGGGCGAGGGCCAGCAGCATCAGACCGATGAACTGGGCTGCCAGGCTGTGGGTCCACCATCGCCTCATGCCGGGTCGACCTCCGCCACGAAGCTGTAGCCGCCGCCCCAATGGGTCTTGATCAGCGCCGGCACCTTGGGGTCGGCCTCGATCTTCTTGCGCAGGCGGCTGACCTGGTTGTCGATGCTGCGGTCGAAGCTGTCGGCGGCGCGGCCGACCGTCAGGTCCAGCAGCTGGTCGCGGCTGAGCACGAGGCCGGCATGGTCGAGGAAGGCGTTCAGCAGCCGGAACTCCGCGGTGCTCAGCGGCACGGCGACGCCGTCCTCGCCGACCAGCTCGCGCCGGCCGACATCCAGGAGCCAGCGGTCGAAGCGCAGCGCCTTCGCCTTCAGCCGGCCGCGCTGCGGCGGCAGGCTGTGGACCCGGCGCAGCACCGCCTTGATGCGGGCCAGCAGCTCGCGCGGGTTGAACGGCTTGGTCAGGTAGTCGTCGGCGCCGATCTCAAGGCCGATGATGCGGTCGGTGTCCTCCGCCATCGCGGTCAGCAGGATCACCGGCAGGTTGCTGGTGCCGCGCAGATAGCGGCACAGCGACAGCCCGTCCTCGCCCGGCATCATGACGTCGAGCACGACCAGGTCGGGCGCGCTGCGCTCCAGCATGCGGCGCAGCGCCGCCGCGCTCTCGGCGACGCTGACCCTGTAGCCGTGCTGGGACAGGTATTTGCCGACGAGGTCGCGGATGTCGCGATGGTCGTCGACGACGGCGATGTGCGGTACGGATTCCATGGGCGCGCTCCACGGTCGAACATACCGAAAACGGCGTAAGATCCCGCGCAGGAAATTGTATCAGATTGTCTCGAATCGCGGGTTTGCGACACTCCGCGACTCAAAAGCCGGTCCGGCGACAGATCCCTGCGACAGTTGCCCTCCATAGTGCCCCCGTCAGCGTAACAGCGATGGTCTCAAGTGATGTGGGCAATCGGACAGAACGGCCATGGCGGTCCCGGGCGGACGCCGGTGCCGCGCAGGGCCGGCCCCGGGCCGGACCGGACGCCGCGCTCCGCCTACGCCGCGGTGATGTTTGCCGACATCGTCGACTTCACCCGGCTATGTGAGACGCTGGAGCCGGCGGGCACCTTCGCCCTGCTGTCCAGCTTCCACCAGCGCATGGCGGAGGCGGTGGCGGACCATGGCGCCGCGATCGGCGACCCGATCGGCGACGGGATCATGGCGGTGTGGTGCGGCCCGGCGCCGGCCGCCGCGCGCTCGGCCCTGCGCTGCGGCTTCGCCATGCTGGAGGCGATCGAGGACTGGAACCGGGCCCGGCGCGACGGCCTGCCGCTGCGCATCGGCATCGGCCTGCATGCCGGCACGGTGATGATCGGCCGGGTCGGCGCCGCCGGGCACGACAAGCTCGGCGCGTTCGGCGACACGGTGAACGTCGCCCACCGGCTGGAGCGGATGACCCGGACCCACCACAGCGACATCATCGTCTCGGAGGAACTGTTCCGGGCGGTGGCCCTGCACGATCCGGCGGAGCGCCGGCTGGCCTGGTTCCCCGCCGCCGGCCGCGCCCAGATCCCCGGCCGGGCGGAAGGGATGGCGATCCGCGCCGCAATCCTGGCCTGAGCCGGCCTCCGGGAAAATCGTATCAAACTGTGCGGCCCGGTCCGCACCGCGACATTCCGCGACAAACCCGCCGGCCCAGCGGCACAGTTCTGCGACAAGCGGCCGGCATGCTGCCCGGGCATCAGCGAAAGGGATGACCCCATGCATGACGCGACACAGATCCGGCCCGCCGCGGCGGGCACCGCCATCGCCGCCGGCCCGGCGATCGACCCCGAGTGGATCGAGCCCGGCTGGAGCCCGCCGGTCGACCGGCTGGCCCTGAGCTGGGACGAGGTGGCGGCGAGCTGGCTGGCGGCCTGCGGGCTGCTGGCGGTCCTCGGCGTCGCCGCGATCATCGGCCGCGAGCCGGTGGGCGAGCCCGTGTACCTCTCGGCCGGGGTGCCCGGCGTCGGCCTACATGGCGTCGAGGGGGCGGCTGGCGCGCAGGACTGCCGGGCTTTGGGCCCCACTGCCGGAGGGACCGAGCCCTTCGTCTTCGCCCCGCGCCCCCAGGGCCGGGCGTAACCGACTATCGATCCCAGACTGATGGAGAACTGTTTCGTGATGACGTTGGCCCGTCCGGCCATGCTGCTGGCCTTCGCGGCGCTGCTCGGCGCCCCCTTGCCCGCCGTTGCGCAGGATGCCGCGGCGGGCGAGCGCGCCTTCCGCACCCGCTGCGCCACCTGCCACAGCGTCGAGCCCGGGCAGAACCGGGCCGGCCCCAGCCTGGCCGGCGTGGCGGGTCGCAAGGCCGGCAGCGTCGAGGGCGCCCGGTATTCGCAGGCCCTGCGCGACTCCGGCATCACCTGGGACTCCCAGTCGCTCGACGGCTATCTGGCCGATCCGCGCGGGACCGTGCCCGGCACCAGCATGACGGTGCGCCTCGCCGACGCCGCGCAGCGCGCCGCCATCATCGCCTACCTGTCCGGCCGCTGAGCCGGCCCCGGACTTCAAGGGGGACTTTGTATCAAACCGTGTCAGCGGGCCGTGTCGAGACGGCTCGCGACAAAGCCCGGGGCCGCCGGACAAGGTTCTGCGACAGCCGGCGCCCAGGCTGCCACCGTGCAACCACCACAGGAGACGTGTCGTGATCACCAGACTCCCCGTTCCGGTCCTGGCCGGCTTCGCCCTGCTGGCCACCATCGGCACCGCCCTGGCCCAGGGTGACGGCTGCATCGAGCGCAATGCCAACGCCGGGGCCCAGAGCACCCCGACGACGACCACGACGGCCCCGGCCCCGGCGTCGGACGCCAAGCCGAGCTGAGACGGCGCGGGCACCGGCCCCCACCGGTGCCCGCCAGCTACGTGACGGCGTTCCGGCCCTACCCAGCCCAACCGCGAGGCAGCCATGGCCTTCACCCTCAGAATCAACGGAACCGAGCGCAGCGTCGACGTCGAGCCCGACACGCCCCTGTTGTGGGTGCTGCGGGAGCAGATCGGCCTGACCGGCACCAAATACGGCTGCGGCATCGCCCAATGCGGCGCCTGCACCGTGCATGTCGACGGCGTCGCCACCCGGTCCTGCGCGATGCCGGTCAGCGCGATCACGCCGGAGCAGCAGATCGTCACCATCGAGGGGCTGTCGCCCGACGGCTCGCACCCGGTGCAGAAGGCCTGGCTGGCGCTGGACGTGCCGCAATGCGGCTACTGCCAGACCGGCATGATCATGGCCGCGGCCGCCCTGCTGCAGCAGAACCGCAGCCCGACCGACGACGACATCTCCACCGAGATCACCAACATCTGTCGATGCGGCACCTACAACCGGGTGCGCGCGGCGATCAAGCAGGCCGCCGCCAATGGCGGCTCGGTCCAGAGCGGCTGAGGGAGGCGAAAATGACGATCGTGCAGAGCGTATCGCGCCGCGGATTCATCGTCAGTGCCGCCGCCGCGATCGGCGGGCTGTCGCTCGGCTTCCGCGTGCCCTTCGCCGGCGAGGCCCTGGCGGCCGAGGCGGTGCCCGAGATCAATGCCTGGGTGGTGATCCAGCCGGACGAGACCGTGGTGATCCGCATCGCCCGCTCCGAGATGGGGCAGGGCACCCTGACCGGCCTGGCCCAGCTGGTGGCGGAGGAGCTGGGCTGCGACTGGTCCCGCGTCACCACCGAATATCCGACGCCGGGCGAGAACGTCGCCCGCGACCGGGTCTGGGGTAATTTCTCCACCGGCGGCAGCCGCGGCATCCGCGAATCCCACGACTATGTCCGCAAGGGCGGCGCGGCGGCGCGCGAGATGCTGGTCGCGGCCGCGGCGGCGGAATGGCAGGTGCCGGCGGCGGATTGCGCGGTCGACAAGGGCGTAATCAGCCATGCCGCCAGCGGCCGCAGCACCACCTTCGGCAAGGTGGCGACCGCCGCGGCGCAGCTGCCGCCGCCGGCCGAGGTCAGGCTGAAGGACCCGAAGGACTGGACCATCGCCGGCAAGCCGCTGCCGCGGCTGGACACGGCGGACAAGCTGACCGGCAAGCAGGTCTACGGCGCCGACATCGTCCGGCCCGGCATGCTGAACGCCGCGGTCAAGGCCTGCCCGGTGTTCGGCGGCAAGGTGAAGAGCTTCGACGCCGCCGCCGTCGCCGGCATGCCGGGCGTGCGCCAGGTGGTGCAGGTCGACGACACCGCCGTCGCCGTGGTGGCCGACACCTGGTGGCGGGCCAAGACCGCGCTGGACGCCCTGCCGGTCGTCTGGGACGAAGGCCCGAACACCGGCGTCAGCAGCGCCTCGATCGCCGAGATGCTGACCGCCGGGCTCGATGCGGACGATGCCTTCATCGGCAACCAGGCGGGCGATGCGCACAAGGCGATCACCGGCGCGGCCAAGACGGTGACGGCGGTCTATGCCTTCCCGTACCAGAACCACGCCACCATGGAGCCGATGAACGCCACCGCGGTGTGGACGCCGGAGCGCTGCGAGGTCTGGTGCCCGACCCAGAACGGCGAGGCCGCGCTGGCCTCGGCGGCCGAGGCGGCCGAGCTGCCGGTGCGGCAATGCGAGGTGTACAAGCTGCATCTCGGCGGCGGCTTCGGCCGGCGCGGCGCGTTCCACGACTATGTGCGGCAGGCGGTGAGCATCGCCAGGCAGATCCCCGGCACGCCGGTCAAGCTGCTGTGGTCGCGCGAAGAGGACATGCTGCACGGCGCCTATCATCCCACCACCCGGTGTAAGCTGACCGGGGCCCTCGATGCGGACGGCAACCTGACGGCGCTGCACATGCGGATCTCGGGTCAGTCGATCCTGGCGGCGGTGCTGCCCGATCGCCTGCAGAACGGCATGGACCCGGTGGTGTTCCAGGGCCTAGTCGGCAGCGGGGCGGAAGGGGTGATCGGCTACACCGTCCCCGACCTGCTGGTCGACCACGCCATGCGCAACCCGCCGGTGCCGCCGGGCTTCTGGCGCGGCGTCAACCTGAACCAGAACGCGGTCTATCTGGAGTGCTTCATCGACGAACTGGCCCATGCCGCCGGGCAGGACCCGCTCGCCTTCCGCCGCAAGCTGATGGCGAACCATCCGAAGCATCTGGCGGTGCTGGAGGCGGTGGCGGAGCGGATCGGCTGGGGCAGCCCGGCGCCGGAGGGCCGGCATCGCGGCCTGGCCCAGATCATGGGCTTCGGCAGCTATGTCGCGGCCGCGGCCGAGGTCTCGGTCACCGACGGGCGGCTCAGGATCCACCGCATCGTCGCCGCGACCGATCCCGGCCATGCCGTCAACCCGGCGCAGATCGAGCGGCAGGTCGAGGGGTCCTTCGTCTACGGCCTGTCGGCCTGCCTCTACGGCGAGTGCACGGTCAAGGGCGGCCGCATGGAGCAGGAGAACTTCGACACCTACAATGTGCTGCGCATGGACGAGATGCCGGCGGTGGAGACGATCATCATCCCCTCCGGCGGCTTCTGGGGCGGGGTCGGGGAGCCGACCATCTCGGTCGCGGCACCGGCGGTGCTGAACGCGCTGTTCGCCGCCACCGGCAAGCGCATCCGCACCCTGCCGCTGGTGAACCACGATCTGAGCGCATGACCATGCATCGGGTGCTCGCCGGCGCGGCCGTCCTGGCCGCGCTGGCGGCCTCGGCCGTGGCGGCCCCGGCCGCGGCGCAGCCCTCCGGCGCCGCCTCCTGCTCCGGCTGCCACGGGCCGGCCGGGACGGGGCCGGTGCCGGGCCTGGAGGGCCGCCCGGCCGCGGAGATCGCCGCTGCCATGGCGGCGTTCCGCAGCGGCGAGCGGCCGGCGACGGTGATGGATCGGATCGCCAAAGGCTTCACCGATGACGAAACGCGTGCGATCGCGGAGTGGCTTGCGGGAAGGCAGGATCATGCCCGGCCGTAGGGCCGTCCTGCGCGGCCTCGCGGCCGGCGGCGCCGCGCTCTGGGCCCCTTCCGTGCTGGGGCAAAGCAGGGCACAAGTGGTCGTCGTCGGCGGCGGCTTCGGCGGGGCCAGTTGCGCCCGCGCCCTGCGCCGCCGCGACCTGGCGGTGACGCTGGTCGAGCCGGAGGAGCGCTTCACCGCCTGCCCGTTCAGCAACGAGGTGATCGCGGGCCTGCGCGACCTCGACGCCCAGCGCTTCGGCTATGACGGGCTGCGGCGGGAGGGTGTCGAGATCGCCCGGCGCAGCGCCGTCGCGGTCGACGCCCAGGCCCGGCGGGTGCGGCTCGACGACGGGTCCGACCTCGCCTATGACCGGCTGGTGCTGGCGCCCGGCATCGAGCTGCGCTTCGACGCGCTGCCCGGCTACGACCAGGCCGCTGCCGAGGCGATGCCGCATGCCTGGAAGGCGGGCGAGCAGACTCTGCTGCTGCGCCGGCAGCTGGAGGCGATGCCGGATGGCGGCGTGGTCGCCATCGCCGCCCCGGCCAACCCGTTCCGCTGCCCGCCCGGGCCCTATGAGCGGGCCAGCCTGATCGCGCATTACCTGAAGACGCGCAAGCCGCGCTCCAAGCTGATCGTGCTCGACGCCAAGGACGCCTTCTCGAAGCAGCGGCTGTTCCAGGCGGCCTGGGCGGCGCTGTATCCGGGGCTGCTGGAATGGGTGCCGCTGTCCTCCGGCGGCCGGGTCACCGAGGTCGATGCCGCGACCAAGACGCTGGTCACCGAATTCGGCAGCCACCGCGCCGACGTCGCCAACGTCATTCCGCCGCAGCGGGCCGGCGCCATCGCCCAGGCCGCCGGCGTGGCGGACCAGACCGGCTGGTGCCCGATCGACCCGGTCACCTTCGAATCCCGGCTGCAGCCCGGCATCCATGTGATCGGCGACGCCGCCATCGCCGGCGCTATGCCGAAATCCGCCTTCGCCGCCAACGGCCAGGCCCAGGTTTGCGCCGCCGCCGTGGCCGGCCTGCTGCGCGGCGAGACGCCGGCGGAACAGAAGCTGGTCAACACCTGCTACAGCCTGATCGCGCCCGGCTACGGCATCTCGATCGCCGGGGTGTACCGGCCCAGCGACGGGCTGCTGCGCGAGGTCGAAGGCGCCGGCGGCACCAGCCCGCTCGACGCGCCGCCGGAATTCCGCGAGCTGGAGGCCCGCTACGCCGAGGCCTGGTTCCAGACCATCACCGGGTCGGTGTTCGGATGAGGGCCGCCTCCCTTGTCCTGGCCGCGGTCGCTGCGGCGGTGCCGGGAGCCGGGCAGGCGCAGCTTCCCTATGTGGTCGAGGGCGACGCCATCCCGCGGCCGCTGACCGGGCAGCCGGGCGACCCGGCCCGGGGCGAGGCGCTGATGGCCGACCGGCAGCGCAGCCTGTGCTCCCTCTGCCATCCCGGTCCCTTCGCCCCGCCGCACCAGCAGGGTACGCTGGCGCCCGACCTGCGCGGCATCGGTGCGCGATGGAGCGAAGGGCAGCTGCGGCTGCGGGTGGTGGACATGAAGCGCCTGGTCCCGGATTCGATCATGCCGTCCTATGTCCGGACGGAAGGCTTCGACCGCGTCGCCACGGCCTGGCGGGACAGGCCGGTGCTGACGGCGGAGGAGATCGAGGATGTGATCGCCTATCTCGCGACGCTGAAGGACTGAGCGATGGCCAAACGCCCGCATGATCTCGTGTCCGATCCCTCCCGTAGGCAGGGCTTCTTCGGGTCCCCATCATTTGGGCCGGCCATGCCCTCCACTCTCCCCCTCCCCTCGCGGGAGGGGGTAGGGGGAGGGGGTGTCGATCGAAGAGAGCCGGTGGGAGATTGTCCAGAAAAGCTGTCGGGGCGCGGCGAGTCTCTGGCATTGGTCCCGGCGGCGCCAAACCCCTCCCCCTACCCCCTCCCGCAAGGGGAGGGGGAGGATAACAATGCTCACTCCGCCTCCAAGTCTCGGATGCGCGGATCCGATCTCCGCCTCGCCCGCCGCGGCATCCTGGCGACCGGGGCTGCGCTCGCGGTGCTGGTGCTTGCCCCCTCGCGAGCCCGGGCCCGCCCGTCGCTGCAGGAAGCCATCCGCGGCTTTGCCGGCGGGGCGGAGATCCGGCCGGGCCGGGTGCGGTTCGACGTCCCGCCTCTGGTCGAGAACGGCAATGCCGTCGGCGTCACGGTGGCGGTGGACAGCCCGATGACCGAGGCCGACCACGTCCGCCGCATCGCCCTGGTCAACGAGAAGAACCCGCAGGCGGACATCGTGGTGTTCCATCTCGGCCCCCGCTCCGGCCGGGCCAGCGTCGCCACCCGGATCCGCCTCGCCACCTCGCAGACCATCGTCGCCCTGGCCGAGATGAGCGACGGCAGCGTCTGGTCGGCCGAGGCCGACGTGATCGTGACGCTCGCCGCCTGCATCGAGGATCTGTCGTGACCCGCGCCCTGATCAACGCGCCGAAATCCGCCAGGCGCGGCGATGTCATCGAGATCAAGGCGATGATCGCGCACAAGATGGAGACCGGCTACCGCCTCGGCCCGAACGGCCAGACCATCCCGCGCGACATCATCCACCGCTTCGCCTGCACCTATGGCGGCGTCGAGGTGTTCTCGGCCGAGCTGTTCCCGGCGATGTCCGCCAACCCCTTCATCGCCTTCACCACCGTGGCCACGGAATCGGGGACGATCGGATTCGCCTGGACCGCCGACGACGGTACGGTCGAGCAGGCTGCGGTCGAGATCACCGTCATCTGATGTGGCGAGCGGTCCTGCTGCTCGGCGTGGCCCTGGCGGTCGGCGGCCAGGCTCCGGCGGCCGACCGGCGCTCGGGCTTCGACTTCATGGCGCCGGAGACGCAGGCGCTGCAGCGCGACGACGCCAGCAATCCGGGCATGCTTTGGGTGCTGGAGGGCGAGGCGCTGTGGCAGGAACCCGGGGGTTCCGCCCGCATCAGCTGCGCCGGCTGCCATGGCGACGCGGCGGAGAGCATGCGCGGCGTTGCCGCCCGCTACCCCGCCTTCGACGCGGCGACCAGCCGGCCGATCGACCTGCAGGGGCGGATCAACCAGTGCCGCCAGGTGCGGCAGGGTGCCGAGCCCTTTGCCGCGGAGAGCCAGGAGCTGCTGGCGCTGACCACCGCCGTCGCCCACCAGTCGCGCGGCATGCCGGTCACGCCGGCCGACGATCCGCGGCTGACGCCCTTCGTCGAGGAGGGGCGCCGGCTGTTCGAGCGGCGGATCGGCCAGCTCGACCTGTCCTGCGCCGCCTGCCACGACCAGCGCTGGGGGCAGAAGCTGGGCGGCAGCGTGATCCCGCAGGCGCATCCGACCGGCTACCCGATCTACCGGCTCGAATGGCAGTCGGTCGGGTCGCTGCAGCGGCGGATGCGCAACTGCATGATCGGCGTGCGGGCCGAGCCCTATGCCTGGGGCGCGCCGGAATTCACCGCCCTCGAGCTCTATCTGCGCTCGCGCGCCGAGGGCCTGCCGGTCGAGACGCCGGGGGTGCGCCCCTGACACCGGTGGGGCGCGCCTGCCACCGTGGGAACACCATCACAGTGGTATGCGCGGCCGTTCCTGTTGGATATGACCCGGCGCGTCGCTTATCCGACCTGTCGAATCTTTGGTCGACTGACTGCATTCGGCTCGTTGCGGACGATCGCCGGCCTCGCTGGCTTCCCTCAAGCGGATATCTCCGGCGATCCAATCCTGCCCGAAAGCGGACACGGCACGCGGAACGATCGGACCGTCATCGATCCCGTTCCTGCGACCCTTGTGCGAGTGTCAGGGGAAGGCTGCCCCGCGGCGGCCTTGCGCGTGATCCGTCCGGTCAGACCGGCCGGGATGGGCGGGAAGCGGACCCTGGGGTCGTGGCGCCGCGGCCGTGCCTCCTGACTGCGAAGAGTGAGAAGCGGACCATAGGGCAGCATGGCGGGCGCGTCCGGCCCGTTCCATGAGCGGCCTTGCCACTAGGACGAGCGATTCGCCGGCGGCACCGAGATGATCAGATAATATTCAGCTGGCTTGGATGTGCGGTTCTCGAACCAGTGTTCGACGTCCGCCTCGAAATACAGGCAATCGCCCTCGTTCAGCACCGTCTCATTGTCCGTGGTTGCGACGACCACGTGACCCTGGAAGACAACGATGTGCTTGGCGGTCGCCGACTGGCGCGGCGGCGAACGGCCCGTCGACGTGTTCGCCGGCAGATGGTGCAGAACAACTTCGACGGTCATGCCGGGCATCATCGGCGAAAGCAAGGAGCGCTCGAACCCTGTTTCCGGATCCCGAAACACCTGGCGCTGATCCTTCGTCACGAGCGCGAAGGCGCGACGCGTCGGCGACTCGTCACCGACAAGGGAAGAGAATGAAGCACCGAGAGCATGCGCGATCTGCTTGGCGATGCCGATGGTCGGACTCTTCTCTCCACGTTCGATCTTGGACAGCATCGCCCGGCTCACCCCGGACAACTTGGAGAGTTGTTCAAGTGTGAGATTTGCCTGCTCGCGGATGGTGCGGGCACGGTCGCCGAAAGCGCTGACGGCATCGCGGGCTCCGGGCCGAGAGTGTTCGGGGTTGCTCAACTGGCTCCGCTTTCCGCTCGCGTGCGTCAGCGGCCATCCTAAGTACGGGGCGGGCGCATGTCACTCTTGGGCGAGCCCGCGCCAAGGCACCGACGCCGAGGATCAGAGCGGCAGGAACCGATAGGCTTGCCCGGCACGCTCGACATAACCGACGCCCGGGAAATCGAGGTGCGCACCGGCGACGAACACACCGCGCTGTGCCACGTGCTCCAGCATCTTGGCGCGGCTGGCACGCGCCTGTTGCTGGTCGGCGTCATATTCCCAAGTCAGCTCCGGTCTCTCGAATTGGATCGAGGGCACATGGATGAGATCCCCCCAGATCAACAGAGTCTCGCCTCCGCTCGACACTTCGAATGCGGTGTGGCCGACTTCATGGCCATGCGCCTGAACGGCGGCGATGCTGTCGCTCAGCTTGAAGCCATCCCCGAAGGGCAAACGGGCCTGGCGAAACCGAGACAGCCGTTCGTACCCATCGAACATCGACAGCTCTTCCTGTGGAACAAGCAGCCGCTGGAGGTTGGGAAACGCGTCCGAGCCGTCGGCGGCGACCACGCCGTTGACGTGATCTGCGTGGGTGTGGGTGAAGGCGACGGTGGTGATGCTCTCACGCGCCACGCCCGCCTCGGCCAGTGCGTCAAGCAGCGAGCCCATCGTCGGCAGCCACGCATTCGCCGCTCCCGTATCGATCAGCACGTATTGCTCGCTATCGATCACCAGGAAGGCGTTGACCGACAGGCGGAGGTGCCCGTCGACCAATGTCACCTGGGCCGGCATGTCCGGTCCAAAAGGACGATCACCCGCCTGGCGCAACCGGCTGGGCAACATGTCCACATAGCCGTCGCGGAGCGCGACCACGGTGAGATCGCCGAATTCATAGCGTGCGAAGTTTGTGCCGGACGCTGTCCTTTGCAGGCGCCGCTCACCGGCGGAGGCTTTTTTCTGCGAAGCGACCGTACCGGCTGCGATAGCACCAGCCGCTCCCAAAACATTGCGACGTGTCATGGCATCAAAGCCCTCAGATGGCGGCACAGGTCACTCCATTGTGAGTGTTGAGGTCGGATCCGACTTGGCCATCGCGACGCGATCTTTTAGCCCACCAGCCAGAGGATTGAACCTCCGCAACTCCATGCTGCACTGGGCCAAGTGTCCTTACGACGCGGCCATACTAATTTCTTCTATGGCAGAATTCAATCTCCTATAGAAGAAATCAATCTGGCCGCATCGCGTCGCAGGATGCCTTGGACCGCTGGTCACGTCTGCGATCTCGTTCATGCTACGTTCTATGGACAAGGCGCAGACCGATTCGGTTTCGGAAGCCCCGGCCACTCCCGCGGAGGAGCGGGCGGCGCGGCATCTGCGCATGCTCGCCCGGGCGGCGGACGTCCATATGGAGATCATCGAGGCCACCCGCACCGAAGCGGTGGAGGCGCCGCAGCCCGGCGTCGACTATGGCCAGCGGATCGCCGTGATCACGAAGTCGCTGCGGCTGACCCTGCTCCTAGAGCAGAAGTTCGCCGGGCAGCGCGACGAGCGGCGCAAGGCTGCGGCGAAGCGCGAGGCGGCCGAGGAGGACTGGCACGCGCTGCGGGTGAAGCTGGCGATGCTGGCGGCGGCCTACGAATCGTCCGAGGACCCCGAGGAGGTCCAGCGCCACGCCACCGAGGTGTGCGAGCGGGTGGAGCAGCCGGAGGTGGCGGAGCTGATCGAAGCCAGCCGGGCCGAGGTCGCGGTGGCGGCGTTGTGCCGGCGCTGGGACTTCCCGCCGAATGTGAAGCGCTGGCTCGAAATGGCCGACGTGGCCATGGAGAATCTGGGCTTCCTGCCGTCGGAGGACGGCGAGGACGATCCTGAGGATGCGCCCGCACCCCGCTCGGCCTCCGGCCGCAAGCCCAGGCCGCCCGACACCGGGTAAGGCAGGTCGGGTTCGCCCTGGGCGAACCCAACACCCGGCCGCCATCGCGGCCCCCGATCCAGTTGGGTTCGCTGTCGCGAACCCAACCTGCGAGAACCGGATTGTTTTTGCCTCTCCCGCCCCGCGGGGGGGGTCGGAGGCGCTTGTGCTTCCCCCATGGCGAGACGGCGAAGCCGCCGAAGCACCCATGCGGGACGCCTGCTCAACGTGCCGGCGCGGCCCAGCCGGCGAAGCCCTGGCCGGCATCGGCCAGGCGGTGCAGCAGCGGCGACGGGGCCAGGGCCGGCTCGCCGCGGGCGGCGGCGAAGGCCTCCAGCCGGGCCGCCACGATCTGCAGCCCGACCTGGTCGGCATGGAACATCGGGCCGCCGCGCCAGGCCGGCCAGCCATAGCCGTTCAGCCAGATCGTGTCGATGTCGCCGGGGCGGGCGGCGATGCCCTCCTCCAGGATCCGGGCGCCCTCATTGACCATCGGATAGACCAGCCGCTCGACGATCTCCTCGGCCGGGATCGCGCGCCGGGCGACGCCGAGCCTGGCCGAGACCTCCTCCAGCAGCGCCTCCACCTCCGGGTCGCGCACACCGCTGCGGGCGCCCTCGGGGTAGAGGTAGTAGCCGCGGCCCACCTTCTGGCCCAGGCGGCCGGCCTCGCACAGCGCGTCGGCCACCGGCGCGGTCTGACCCAGCGACTTGCGGTTGCGCCAGGCGATGTCCAGCCCGGCCAGGTCGCTGACCGCGAACGGCCCCATGCGAAAGCCGAAGCCGGTCAGGGCGGCGTCGACCTCGTGCGGCAACGCGCCCTCGATCAGCAGGCGCTCGGCCTCCTGGGTGCGGCGGGCGAGCATGCGGTTGCCGACGAAGCCGCGGCAGACCCCGACCACCACCGGCACCTTGCCCAGCCGCTTGCCCAGGTCCAGCGCCGTCGCCAGCACCTCCGGCGCGGTCGCCTTGCCGCGCACCACCTCCAGCAGGCGCATGACATTGGCCGGGCTGAAGAAGTGCAGCCCCACCACGTCGGCCGGGCGGGCGGTCGTGGCGGCGATCTGGTCGACGTCGAGATAGGAGGTGTTGGTGGCCAGGATCGTGCCCGGCCTGGCCACCCGGTCCAGCGTGCCGAAGATCTGCCGCTTGACGTCCATGTCCTCGAAGGCGGCCTCGACCACCAGGTCGGCGTCGGCCGCGGCCTCCAGCCCGACCCGGCCGGCCACCAGCGCCAGGCGCCGGGCCTGCTCTTCCGCCGACAGGCTGCCGCGCTGCACCGACGAGGCGTAGGTCTTGGCGATGCGGTCCAGGCCGCGGGCCAGCAGCTCCTCGCTGGTCTCGATCACGGTGACCGGGATGCCGGCATTGGCGAAGCACATGGCGATGCCGGCGCCCATGGTGCCGGCGCCGATCACCGCGGCCCGCTGGATCGGCCGCCGCACCGTGTCCTTGGCCAGCCCCGGCACGCGGGCGGTCTCGCGCTCGGCGAAGAAGGCGTAGCGCAGGGCCTTGGACCGGTCGTCGGCGACCAGGGCGACGAAGCGGGCGCGCTCCAGCGCCTGCCCGGCCTCGAACGGCTCGGTGAAGCTGGCGCGCACCGATTCGGCCAGGGCGGCGATGTTCGGCAGGTCGGGGCTGCGCTTCAGCGCCTCGGCCGCCGCCTGCTCGAAGGCCTCGCGGCCGCCCGGCTGCAGCTGCCGGTCGAGGTCGCGGCTCCGCCGCCGTGTGCCGGCCCCGGCCAGCTCCAGCGCCTTGGCCTTGGCTGCGGCCAGCAGGTCGCCCTCGGCCACGGCGTCGACGATGCCGAGCGCCAGCGCCTCGGCGGCGGAGACCGGGGCGCCGTCGGCCATCAGCTTGAACGCGGGGGCGGCGCCGATCAGCCGCGGCAGCCGCTGGGTGCCGCCGGCGCCGGGGATCAGCCCCAGCTTGACCTCGGGCAGGCCCAGCTTCGCCGCCGGGCCGGCGATGCGGGCGTGGCAGCCCAGCGCCACCTCCAGCCCGCCGCCCAGCGCCGCGCCGCCGATCGCCGCGACGAGCGGCTTGCGGACCGAATCGAGGGCGTCGATCACCTCGGGCAGGGACGGGGGCGCCGGCGGCTTGCCGAACTCGCTGATGTCGGCGCCGGCGATGAAGGTGCGGCCCTCGGCGGCGACGATGATGGCGCGGACCGCAGGGTCGGCATCGGCGCGGCGCACCGCCTCGGCCAGGCCGGCGCGGACGCCCGCGTCCAGCGCGTTCACCGGCGGGCTGGCGATGGTGACGACGGCGATCCCGTCCTCGACCACGGTGTGCACCTTCTCCATCGGTCTTCCCCGTTCAGCGGATCCCATCGGCATCACCTTCGGTATAGGCGATGTCATTGATCCGCAAGCCGGATGGTATAGGCTTCGGTTCCTTCCGACGGCGCAGCGGGCGGGGCCGATGGCTCGGCATGACGGGAAAACCAAGGGCGGGCGGCCGGCCGCGGCGGCGCTGACGGCGCTGGCCCTGCTGCTGCCGGGGCCGGCCTCGGCCGGCGACTGCATGGCCCGCGCCGCGCTGCAGGCCGGGGTGCCGACCGAGCTGATCCTGGCGATGTCCTATGTCGAGACGCGCTGGCGGCAGCAGGCGGTGAACGCGGCCAACAGCAACGGCACCGAGGATATCTGCATGATGCAGATCAACTCGATCCACTATCCCCGGCTGGCCGCGCTCGGCGTCACCCGCGAGGCGCTGCTGGCCGACCGCTGCGTCTGCCTGCTGGTCGGCGGCGAGATCCTGCGCGAGATGCGGGTCGCCACCGGCGGCGGCGACATCTGGTCCGCCGTCGCCGCCTACAATGCCGGGCCGGAGAACCTCGCGGTGGGCCGCCCCTATGCCGACCAGGTCCGCCGGGTCTACGAGGCGATCCACGTCATTCAAGGACAGTGACCGTTGAGACTGCAGCGCAGTCTCAACGGTCACTGGGGTGGCTCGACCGGTTCCTTACTGCGCGATCTCCCAGGTCACGTTGACCCGTGCGGTGAACTCGCTCTCGCCGGCCTCGACCGGGACGGCGGCGGCCTTCTCCATGGCGTAGGCGGCCATCATCGGGCGCGGCGGCTCGGCGCCCGGCTCGGCGATCGCCAGGATGCGGCCCAGCTTCACCCCGGCGGCCTTGGCGATCAACTCGGCCTTGCGCCGGGCGTCCGCCACCGCGGCCTCGCGCGCCTTGTCCAGCACCGGCGCCGGGTCGGCCAGACCGAAATCGACGCCGTCGATCTGGTTCGAGCCGGTGGCGACCGCGGTGTCCAGCACGGCGCCCAGCTTGGTCAGGTCGCGGATTCGGACCGTCACCTGGTTGCGCACCTCGTAGCCGTCGATATGCGGCGCCTCGCTCGACCCCTCCTTCGGCTGGGCGTAGCGCGGCTGCACCGAGAAGCCGCTGGTCTGCAGGTCGGCGGCCTGGATGCCGGCCGTCTTGAAGGCGTCGATCAGCGCGGCCATGGCCTTGCTGTTGGCGTCCACCGCCTCGCGCGCGGTCTTGCCCTCGCTGGTGACGCCGCTGGTCACGGTGGCCTGGTCGGGGGCGGCGCTGGCGCTGCCCTCGCCGGCCAGGGATAGGGTCTGGGCGGCAGCCTCGGCGGCCAGGGCCGGTGCCGTGGCGGCGATCGTGGCCGGCACCGCCACGGCGGCGAGCAGGGCGGCGGCGAGCAGGCTGGAGCGGAATCGGGTCATGGTCGGTCCCCGGATGGGTTGCGGTTGGGGCGGAGTAGAGGGACGAATTGCGACGCTGCCAAGGCAGGTATCGGGTCCCATAGGCATCGGCTCCGGGGCAGGGTAGAAGGGGAACCCGGACGGAGGGAACAACAATGACGGCCGACTTCATCCTGCCGCGCGACGCCGATCTCGGGCTGCGCCGGATCGCCAACCGCACCGGCCTCGCCGCCGCCCTGCTGCCGAACGGCACGATCTTCGCCCTGTCGCACCGGGTGGATGACAAGAGCGACCCGGTGCTGGTCAACCAGGTGCTGGGATCGCCGATCTCGGGTGGCATCGGCCGGGTGCTGCTGCGGCTCGACGGCGGCCGCGTGGTCGAGGCGGTCGGGCCGGCGGCGCGGCTCGAGGTCGGGGTCGGGCCGGACCGGTTCGTCTGGGCCGGCGAGGCCGAGGGCCTGTCGCATCGCGCCACGCTGTGGCTGGCGCCGGAGGTCAATCTCTGGCTGTGGCGGGTCGAGGTCGAGAACAAGGGCTCGGCGGCGGCCGAGGTCGCGGCGGTGCTGCTGCAGGATATCGGCCTCGGCAGCCGCGGCTTCCTGATGAACAACGAAGCCTATGGCTCACAATACACCGACCACCATGTCGCCCGGCATCCCAAGCTGGGCCCGGTGGTGATGAGCCGCCAGGCCCTGGCCCAGGGCGGCCGGTTTCCCTGGGTGGCGCATGGCTGCCTGGAGGGCGCTGCGGGCTTCGCCACCGATGCGGCACAGAGCTTCGGCCCCGGCTTCCGCGACCGCGCCGAGGTGACGGGCAACCTGCCAAGCGAGCGGCTGCAGCACGAGGTCGCCTGCCCGGCCATCGCTTCAAGCACCGCGACGCTGGCGCCCGGCGCCAAGGCGTCCTGGCGCTTCTTCGGCCTGTTCGTGCCCGACCACAAGGCGGCGTCGGCGGATGAAGACCTGGCCGTGGTCGACCAGGCGCTGCAGGCCGCCGAGGCGTTCCGCCCGGCCGAGGTGGCGCTGGAGACCCCTGTGCGCGGCCTGCTGCAGGATGCGCCGCCGCTGGTCGCCGAGGATCTCGACACCGCCGCGCTCGACCGGCTGTGGCCGGCCCGGCGGCTGGAGGAGCGGCGGGACGGCGAGTTGCAATCCTTCTTCGCCGATGAGGGCGACCTGAACCGCCATGTCGTGCTGCGGGCCAAGGAGCGCGACCTGCGCCGCCGCCACGGCGCGCTGCTGCGCTCCGGCGCGGCGCTGCTGCCGACGGACGGGCTGCTCTGCGCCACGGTCTGGGCGCATGGCGTCTTCGCCGCCCAGCTGACTGTCGGCAACACCTCGTTCCACAAGCTGTTCTCGGTCTCGCGCGACCCCTACAACATCACCCGCGCCTCCGGCCTGCGCATCCTGGTGGATGCGGGAGAAGGCGCGGGCCGCACGGCCTGGCGCCTGCTGTCGGTGCCCTCGGCCTTCGAGATGGGGCTGGCGGAGGCCCGCTGGATCTACCGCTTCGGCGGCCGAACCACGACCGTTCGCGCCGCCGTCTCCGGCGCCGACACGGCGATGCAGTGGCAGGTGGAGGTCGAAGGCGCGCCCTGCCGCTTCCTCGTCCTCGGCCATCTCGTGCTCGGCGAGCGCGAGCTGGAGCAGGCCGGGCGGGTTTCGATCGACGCCGCCGGCAAGCGCATCGCCTTCCGCCCCGACCCGGACTGGCTGTGGGGCCAGCGCTATCCCGACTCGATCTACCACCTGGTCACTTCGACCCCTGAAGCGATCGAGGCGGTCGGCGGCGACGAGCTGCTCTATGCCGACGGGCAGGGCCGTGGCGGCGGGTACATCGCGCTGCGCACCGGCCCAGTTGCCGGCTTTGGCTTCGCCGTCACCGGGTCGCTGACCGATCCCGCCGCGGCCGCCCCCCTGGCCGACCGCTATGCCGCCGGCGTGTCCTTCGAGGAGATGCTGGGCTCGGCCAACGCCCATTGGGCGGAGGTGACGCGCGGCCTGCGCGTCACCGGCGGCGGGTCGGAGGGCGCGGCGCTGGACGCCGCCTTCCCCTGGCTGGCGCATGACGCGATGATCCACCTGACCGTGCCGCACGGGCTGGAGCAGTACACCGGCGGCGCCTGGGGCACCCGCGACGTCTGCCAGGGCGCGCTGGAGTTCCTGCTGGCGCTGGAGCACGACGCCGCGGCGAAGGAGGTGCTGCGCACGGTCTTCGCCCAGCAATACGAAGGCCGGGGCGACTGGCCGCAATGGTTCATGCTCGAGCCCTATGCGCCGATCCAGGACCGCCACGCCCATGGCGACGTCATCGTCTGGCCGCTGAAGGCGCTGTGCGACTACATCGAGGCCACCGGCGACATGGCCTTCCTGGACGAGCCGCTGGCCTGGCGCAACGAGCAGGATTTTTCCCGCACCGAGCGGCGGGATCCGGTCTCGGCCCATATCGACCGCATCGTCGCGGTGGTGCAGGAGCGCTTCATCCCCGGCACCCGGCTGCTGCGCTACGGCGAGGGCGACTGGAACGATTCGCTGCAGCCGGTCGACCCGCATCTGCGCGACTGGATGGTCAGCGCCTGGACTGTCGCCCTGCTGACCCAGCAGCTCAACCGCTGGGCCGGGGTGCTGGACCATGCCGGCCAGGCCGCCAAGGCGCGCGAGATCGAGGCCCTGGCCGGGTCGATGCATTGGGACCTGCAGCGCCACCTGGTGCGCGACGGCGTGCTGGCCGGCTATGCCGTGTTCAACCCCGACGGCACGGTGGCCGAGCTGCTGCTGCACCCGGACGACACCCGCACCGGCCTGCACTATTCGCTGTTGCCGATGAAGCGGGCGCTGATCGCCGGGCTGTTCGCCGGCGAGGCGGTCGAGCGCCATCTCGAGCTGATCCGCGAGCACCTGACCTTCCCGGACGGCATCCGGCTGATGGACCGGCCGGTGACCTATCGCGGCGGGGTCGAGACCCTGTTCCGCCGGGCCGAATCCGCCGCCTTCTTCGGCCGCGAGATCGGGCTGATGTACACCCACGCCCATCTCCGCGCCGGCGAGGCGATGGCGGCGCATGGCGAGGCGGATGCGGCGTGGCGGATCCTGCTGCAGGCCAGCCCGGTGGCGTCGACCGAGGTGGTGCCGAACGCGACGCCGCGCCAGCGCAACGCCTATTTCAGCTCCAGCGACGCCGCCTTCGCCGACCGCTATGCGGCCGGTGCCGACTGGGCCCTGGTGCAGCAGGGGGCGATCGCCGCCGATGGCGGCTGGCGGGTCTATTCCAGCGGGCCGGGCCTGACCACCAACCTGATGCTGTGCCACGTCTTCGGCCTGCGCCGCAGCTTCGGCGAGCGGATCACCGACCCGCTGCTGCCCTCCGGCCATCCGGACCTGGCGGTGGAGCTGGTGCGGGGCGGCGAGCGGCGGCGCTACGGCCGGCCGTGAGCGGGCGGGGCGGCGTCAGCCGCCCTCCGCGTCGCCGATGTGGTGGAACTGACGGGGGCCGGCGCGGCGCAGGCCGATGTCCTTCAGCTCGTGGTCGGTCATCTGCTCCAGATGCCGCTGGTCGCGCCGCAGGCGGTTGTGTTCGGTCAGGCGCCGCCAAAGTCCTGCGAACGGAGCGGACAGGCGCCGGAAGGGCGACCGGCGGCAGAGCGAAAAACCGGTCTTGCTGTGAAACGGATAGCTCAGCTGTGCGACAGGAATGCTCATGATCCTTACCTCTGGGGTCTGTGGGACGAGTGTGGTCGCGACCCCTTTCTTGGGAGCATCACTGTCGCCGGCCTGCGTTGCACGACGGTTTCGGAATGCCGGGATTCCGACTACTCCTGAAATTGACTTGGCTCCTATTGCCGGGGCGAGTAGCCGCAAGATTCAGGTTGCCGGCGCCGGCCCCGCCGGGCCTGATGCGGCGATGATCTTCGCCGACCCCATCCCGCCGATCACCGCCGGCCGGGTCGACACGCCGCTCGGCCCGATGCTGGCCCTGGTGGATGCGACGGGCGCCCTGGTCGGCCTGGATTTCGAGGGCGCCGACGGCACCCCGACCTTCAGCCAGCGCCGCCTGGCCCGGGAGGGGCTGCAGACCGGGCCGGCCGATCCCGTCGCCCTTCGCCCGATCGCGCATCAGTTGACCGAATACTTCGCCGGCCGGCGCCGGGTGTTCGATCTGCCCATGGCGCCCTTCGGCACGCCGTTCCAGCGCCGGGTCTGGGCGGCGCTCTGCGATATCCCCTGCGGCATCGCCCTGACCTATCGCGATCTGGCGCAGCGCCTCGATCGGCCGCAGGCGGCCCGTGCCGTCGGCGCCGCCAACGGCGCCAACCCGATCTCGGTGGTGGTGCCCTGCCACCGCCTGGTCGGCAGCGACGGCACGCTGACCGCGTATGGCGGCGGCCTGCACCGCAAGGCGGCCCTGCTGGAGCTGGAAGGCGCCCGGCCGCCGGCCCTGTCGCTGGCGGTCTGAGTCCTCACGCCGCCCGGCCGGCCACGTGGCGGACGCCCAAGCTGGCCGCCTTCCGCGCCTGGCTTGCCGAGCAGGTGCGCGGGGGCGAGGATGGATCGGCTGAACCGGGGGAGAGACATGACCGGCGGCAGGAACGAGCCGGGCGACACGGCGGTGGCGACCGCGACCGGCAAGGACCCGGCGGAATGGCAGGCGCTGCTCGACGCCGCCGGCGCCTGCGACTGGCCGCATCCGCGCATCGTCGCCTGGCTGCGCGAGACCCATGGCCTGTCCGGCTGGTGGGGCCAGTCGGTCACCGTCGGCTATGAGCGGGCGATCGGCCGCCGCGCCCTGGGCCAGACCGCCGGGGCCGGGTTCCAGGTCGGCGTCAGCCGGACCCTGGTGGCGCCGGCGGAGACCGTCTGGCGCCTGCTGCTGTCGCCGGAAGGCCGCGCCCTGTGGCTCGGCACGGCGGAGCCGGCGCAGCTGGCGCCGGGCGTCGCCTACCAGGAGCCGGACGGCGTCTCGGGCGAGATCCGCGTGGTCAAGCCGGGCGACCGGCTGCGCCTGACCCGGCAACGGCCGGGCGACGCGGCGCCCTCGACCGTACAGATCGCGCTGCAGCCTGGAGACGCGAAGACCGTGATAACCTTCCATCATGAGAAGCTGCCGGATGCCGCCGCGCGCGAGGCGATGCGGGCGCATTGGCGCGGCGTCGCCGACCGTTTCGCCACGCTGGTCGGGCAGGCGAAGCCGGGCTGAAGCCCTCTCGCTTCACACTCCGCATCTGTGGTTCACTGCCGCCACGACGACATTCCTCGGGGGAGGACCCATGACCACGCCGCGCTTCATCCTGCACCACGCGCCGCGCTCCCGCTCCAGCCGCATCCTGTGGCTGCTGGAGGAGACGGGCGTGCCCTTCGAGGTCGCCCAGCACGATTTCGCCAAGGCGACGCACAAGGACCCCGCCTATCTCGCCATCAACCCGGCGGGCAAGGTGCCGGCGCTGATCGACCTAGGCCCGGCCGGGGACTGGTCGCCCCCGGCGGTGGTGACCGAGAGCGCCGCGATCTGCGCCTATGTCGCCGACACCCTGCCCGAGGCCGGCCTGGCGCCGCCGGTCGGCTCGCGCGAGCGCGCGGCCTACACCAACTGGATCGGCTACTGCCCCTCGGTGCTCGAGCCGGCGCTGTCCGATTCGGTGTTCCCGCGCAGGGAGGAGCCGCCGGCCAGCACGCTCGGCTGGTGCTCCTTCCCCGAGGCGCTGCGGCGGGTCGAGACCGCGCTGCAGGCCGGCGGACCCTATCTGCTCGGCGCCCGCTTCAGCGCCGCCGACGTGCTGATCGGGTCGCTGCTGCAATGGCTGCACGGCTGGGGCAAGCTGCCGGAGAATCCGACCCTGGCGGCCTATCTCGCCACGCTGGCCACCCGCCCCGCGGTGCAGCGCGCCCAGGCCCGGGACGCGGCGCAGACCGCGGCATGAGGGTCCGGTTCCTCGCCGCGGCCGGGGCCGTCGCCGCCGCGCTGCTCTCCGTTGCCGGCCCCGCCCGGGCTCAGGCCGCCCATCCCTGTGCCGCCGACGCCGTCGCCCACGCCCGCACGCTGCTGGCGTTCCATTTCGGCGAGGACACCGAGCTGTCGGTCGACGACACCGCGAAGACCGTGGGCACGGTCAAGGCCTTGCGGGGCGAGGGCCGCTTCGACGTGCTCGAAGTCTGGGGCTTCATCTACAAGGCCGAGTACCGGATGCATTTCCTCTACGCCCAGATCCCCGACACCTGCGCGCTGATGGGGCAGGAAATCCTGGAGGCCAGCGATCCCTACTGACGCCATCCGGCCCGCCGTCGCGGCCGACGCGCCGGCCATCGCCGCGCTGCATGTCGCGGTCTGGCGCGACACCTATCGCGACCTGGCGCCGCCCGAGGCCGCGGCCGCGCTCGACGTCGCCCGCCGCCAGGCCCGCTGGGAGGCGACCCTGGCCGATCCGGCGCAGATCGCCCTCGTCGCCGAGATCGACGGCGCCCTGGCCGGCTTCGGCTTGGCCGGGCCGCCCGGCGACCCCGCCTTCGACGGCCGCGGCGAGGTCAAGTACCTCTATGTCGGCCGCGGCTTCGCCCGCCGCGGCCTCGGCCGACGGCTGCTCGCCGCGCTGGCGGCGGCGCTGGCCGAACGGGGCTATGCGGCGCTCGGCCTCGGCGTGGTGGTCGGCAACGGCCCGGCGATCGCCTTCTACGAAGCCCAGGGCGGCCGCCGCGCCGGCGGCTACACCGATCCCGGCCCGCTCTGGCGCTCGCACAACCTGCTCTATGCCTGGGACGACCTCGCGGCGCTGGCGGCGCGGGGAGGATAGGCCGCGAGGCGAAGCGCGCTTCACCCCGCGGCCCGTGGTCAGCGGATCGGGAGGGCGTATTGCAGCCCGCCCTGGCTCCACAGCGCGTTCTCGCCGCGCGGCAGGCCCAGCGGGGTCTTCAGGCCGAGGTTGCGCTCGTAGACCTCGCCGTAATTGCCGACCTGCTTGATCGCGTCATGGGCCCAGCTCTCCGGCAGGCCGAGCGCCTCGCCCATGCCCGGGGTCTTGCCCAGCAGGCGCTGCAGCGTCGGATCGGGCGAGTCGGCAAAGCTGTCGACGTTCAGGCTGGTGACGCCGCTCTCCTCCGCCTGGACCATGGCGCTGAACACCCATCGGGTAACGTTGGCCCACTGGTCGTCGCCCTGGCGCACGGCGATCGACAGCGGCTCCTTCGAGATGATCTCCGGCAGGATCACGTAGTCGTCCGGCTTCGGCGCCTTGGCGGCGCGGGTGCCGGCCAGGCCCGAGGCGTCGCTGGTGTAGGCGTCGCAGCGGCCGGCGAAGAAGGCGGCCTCCGCATCCTCCAGCTTCTCGATCACGACCGGCTTGAAGTCGATCTTGTTGGCGCGCGCCCAGTCGGTCAGGTTCAGCTCGCTGGTGCTGCCCGGCAGGATGCAGATGGTGGCGCCGTTGAGGTCCTTGGCGCCGGAGACGCCGAGCGACTTCGGCACCAGGAAGCCCTGGCCGTCGTAGAAATAGGTGGCGGTGAAGGTGATGCCCAGCTTGGTGTTGCGGGTCAGCGTCCAGGTGGCGGCGCGGATCAGCAGGTCGATCTGGCCGGATTGCAGCGCGGTGAAGCGCGTCTCCGATGTCAGCGGCGTGTACTTGACCTTCTCGGCGTCGCCGAACACGGCGGCGGCCATGGCGCGGCAGGTGTCGACGTCGAAGCCGGTCCAGTGGCCCTGGCTGTCCGGCAGGGCGAAGCCGGCCAAGCCGGTGTTGACACCGCATTCCACGAAGCCGCGCTGCTTGATGGCGTCGAGGGTCGCGCCGGCCTGGGCCGAGCCGGCGAAGCCGAACGCGACGGCGGCCGCACCGCAGGCGGCCAGAAGATGACGGATCTGCATGAAACCTCTCGTTCCCGCCACCGCGCAGGCGACGCCGATGCGTTCGGGGCGACGGCGGGGTTATAGGAAGAATTCGTTGCAGATCCATGACCGAACCCGCCATCGGCACGGTCTCAGTCGAAGCGCAACCGCTCGACCAGGAAGTCGATGAAGGCGCGCACCCGGGCCGGCATGGTGCCGCGGCCCAGGAACAGGGCGTGGATCTCCTCCATCTCGCGCGGGTCGTAGTCCGGCAGCAGCTCGACCAGCCGGCCGGCGGTGAGGTCGTGCCTGACGTGGTAGAGGGCGGTGCGGCCGATCCCGATTCCGGCCAGCACCGCCTGGCGCAGGGTCTCGCCGTTGTTGACCACCAGGGGCCCGGTCACCTGCATCGGCTTCGGGCCGTCCGGCCCGGCCAGGATCCAGTCGGTGAAGCTGCGCCGGTAGTTGAAGGTCAGGCAGTCGTGCCCGGCCAGGTCCGCCGGGGTGCGCGGCACGCCGCGCCGCTCGAGATAGGCAGGCGCGGCGATCAGGATCCGGCGGCTGACGCCCAGTTTGCGGGCCTGCAGGCTGCTGTCGCGCAGCGGCCCGTGGCGGATGGCGACGTCGGTGCGTTCGGCCAGGATGTCGACGACCTCGTCGGTCAGGCTGACATCCAGGGTCACCGCCGGGAAGCGGGCGCGGAACTCGGGCAGCAGCGGCACCACGCAATGGGTGCCGAACGGGATCGAGGCGCTGATCCTGAGCCGCCCGCGCGGCGCCGAGGCGCCGGAGATGCCGGCCTCGGCCTCGGCGATGTCGGCCAGGATCCGGCTGGCCTGGTCGTAGAACAGGTCGCCCTCGGGCGTCGGCCTCAGGCTGCGGGTGGAGCGGGCCAGCAGGCGTACCCCCAGCCGGTCCTCCAGCCGGCCGATCAGCTTGGCGACGGCCGACGGCGTCAGGCCGAGGCGGCGGGCGGCGGCGGAGAAGCTGCCTTCCTCCACCACCCGCACGAAGACTTCCATTTCACCGGAACGGTTGATGTCCATGGGCGGTTCTCGGCTGGGGCGCGGCGGCTCGGTTCACGAAATCTTGAGATTCAAGGTTCGGGCCATCGAGGGTGGATTCGGAAACGACGTCCTGTCATGCTGCGGTGCATCAAAGCTGGTTTCGAGGTGTTGGTCGGCCCGTACGGATTGGCCTGTGAGCAGCAAGGGGGATCTTCCATGTCCAGAATCCTGATCGAGCAGGACGGCGTGCAGCGCAAGGCCAGCGCGACGTTCTTCCGCGGCGAGACGACGAACTTCTACCCGAGCGACAAATCGCTCGATCGCGCCGGCGTCGTCGTCGATTACTTCGCCAAGGGCTGGATGCCGGCGGAGCGGTTCGTGACCCGGGGCACGCCGATCGTCGCCTTCGGCTCCTGCTTCGCCGAGAACATCAGCCGATACCTGCACAAGGCCGGCTTCAACGTCCTGACCAAGCGCGACAACCTCGCCTATGTCTCGAGCATGGGCGACGGCATGGTCAACACCTTCGCCATCCGCCAGCAGTTCGAATGGGCCTGGCTGGGCAAGACGCCGCAGGCCGAGCTGTGGCACGGCTACGACGCATCCCAGTTCGGCTATGACGAGGCTATCCGGCTGCGCACCAAGGCGCTGTTCGACGAGGCGGAGCTGTTCGTCATCACTCTCGGCCTGTCCGAGGTGTGGTACGACGAGCCGACCGGCGAGGTGTTCTGGCGGGCGGTGCCGAAGGACAAATACGACCCGGCGCGGCACAAGTTCCGGGTCACCAGCCATGCCGAGAACCTGGAGAACCTGCAGGCGATCCATGCGCTGATCCGCGGTTTCCGGCCGGATGCGGCGGTGCTGTTCACTGTGTCGCCGATCCCGCTGACCGCGACCTTCCGGCCGGTGACCTGCCTGTCGGCCAATGCGGTGTCGAAGGCGATCCTGCGGGCGGCGATGGACGAGTTCTTCCGCCGCAATGCGCCGGACGACCCGCGGCTGTTCTATTTCCCGAGCTACGACATCGTCATGCACGGCTTCAGCCACCAGTGGCGGGACGACCGGCGGCACGTCTATTCGCATGTGCTCGACTTCAACATGAAGGTGTTCGAGCGCTACTATTGCCGGACCGCGATGGACGACGAGGCGCTGCTGGCCTCGTTCCGCTACGCCCAGCGCCAGGACCGGCTGATCGGCCAGCTCGGCCACGCCGCGGTGGCGCTGCACGAGGCCGAGACGGCGGATGAGCGCAAGGCGGCCCGGCTGGCGGCGGCGAAGCGGAAGCGCGAGCTGGAGCGGGCGAAGATCCGCGAGGAGCGGCGGCAGCAGCGCATCGCGGCGCGCCGTGCGGTCCAGGGGGCGGCGATCGCGGCGGAGTAGGAGGTTCGACACCTTGGAAGCCACGTCACAACTGATTGGCTTCCCCGAAGCATAATCCAAGCCGGGCGCGGCGACCATCTAGCGATGAGCTTTCATCGCCAGGTGGCCGTCATGCCCGTTGCCCTCTATGCCCTCGCGGTCGGTGCCTTCGGCATCGGCATCACCGAATTCGTGATCATGGGCCTGCTGATGGAGGTCGGGACCGATCTCGGCGTCTCGATCTCCACCGCCGGCCTCCTGATCAGCGGCTATGCGCTCGGCGTCGTCGCCGGCGCGCCGATCCTGACCACCCTGACCGGCCGGATGCCGCGCAAGACCGTGCTGCTGGGGCTGATGGTGATCTTCACCATCGGCAACCTGGCCTGTGCGGTGGCGCCCGACTACACCACGCTGATGGCGGCGCGGGTGCTGACCGCCTTCGCCCACGGCACCTTCTTCGGCGTCGGCTCGGTGGTCGCCACCGGCCTGGTGCCGGCGCAGAAGCGGGCCTCGGCCATCGCCATCATGTTCACCGGCCTGACCGTCGCCAACATCCTGGGCGTGCCCTTCGGCACCTGGCTGGGCCAGGGCTTCGGCTGGCGCGCAACCTTCTGGGCCGTGACCGCGGTCGGCCTCGTCGCCCTCGCCGTGATTGCCGTCGCCGTACCGAAGGACAAGGCGCCGGCCGAGGTGTCGGACTGGCGGCAGGACCTGAAGGTGCTGGCGCGCCGCCCGGTGCTGCTGGGCCTGCTGACCACCGTGCTGGGCTTCGCCGCCGTCTTCGCCGTCTTCACCTACATCGCGCCGATCCTGACCCAGATCACCGGCGTGTCGGAGCAGGCGGTGTCCCCGATCCTGCTGGTGTTCGGCGGCGGGCTGGTGGTCGGCAACCTGCTCGGCGGCAGATTCGCCGACCGCTGGCTGGTGCCGACGGTGCTGGGCAGCATGCTGGCCCTGGCCGTGGTGCTGGGGCTGATGACCTTCGCCGTGCACAGCACCGTCCTGGCCGTGGTCTTCGTCGGCCTGCTCGGCGCCGCCGGCTTCGCCACCGTCGCGCCGCTGCAGATGTGGGTGATGGAGAAGGCGGAAGGCGCCGGCCAGAGCCTGGCCTCCAGCTTCAACATCGCCGCCTTCAACCTCGGCAACGCGCTGGGCGCCTGGCTCGGCGGCCAGGTGATCGAGCACGGGCCCGGCCTCGGCGCGGTGCCCTGGGTGGCGGCGCTGGTGCCCCTGGTCGGCGTCGCGGTGGCCACGCTCAGCCTGCGGCTCGACCGCCGCGCCCCGGCCCTGGTCCCCGCCGCGGACTGCGCCTCCTGATCCAGCAAGACGGCCCGCCCATCCCCGGCGGGCCGTTTTCGTCTCAGCCCGTGGCCCGGCTCGGCTCGGGCACGCTGTCACCGGTGTCGGTCTGGGCCATCTGCCGTTCGCGCTCGACCATGTAGTCGCGGGTGATCGGCACGGTGTCGATGCGCTTGGCGAATTGCAGTTGGAAGATCACGGTGGTGCGGTAGCGGAAGCCGACCTCGCACAGGGCCAGGTAGAACTCCCACATCCGGCAGAAGCGCTCGTCGTAGAGCTTCGCCGCATCGGCCCGGCGCGCCATGAAGCGCTCGCGCCAGTGCCGCAGCGTCTCGGCATAGTGGATGCGCAGCACCTCGACATCGGTGACATACAGGCCGTGGCGCTCCGCCATCGTCGCCAGCTCCGACAGGGTCGGCAGGTCGGCGCCCGGGAAGATGTATTTGCGGATGAACGGGTTGATCGGGCCCGGCGTGTCGGAATAGCCGATGCTGTGGATCAGGGCGACGCCGTCATCGGCCAGCAGGCCGTGCAGCTTGGCGAAGAACTCGGCGTAGTTGCGCTTGCCGACATGCTCGAACATGCCGACCGAGACGATGCGCTGATAGGGCCCGGCCTCCTGCCGATAGTCGCGCAGGTGGAACTGCGCCCGGTCCGCCAGCCCGGCGGCGGCCGCCCGCGCCGTGCTCAGCTTGTGCTGCTCGGTGCTCAGGGTCACGCCGGTGACGTCTGCCCCGGCCTCGCGGGCGAGGTAGAGGCCCAAGCCCCCCCAGCCGGAGCCGATGTCCAGCGTCTTCAGGCCCGGCCGGTCGAACAGCAGCTTGGCGGCGATGTGCCGCTTCTTGTTCAGCTGTGCCGTCTCCAGGCTGTCCCCGGGGGTGGCGAAATAGGCGCAGGAATACTGGCGGTCGGTGTCGAGGAACAGGTCGTACAACTGGGCCGACAGGTCGTAGTGATGGGCGACGTTGCGCTGCGCCTTGCCGACCGGATTGGTCTGCTTCAGCCCGCGGGTCAACCGCTCGATCAGCGCCAGCCAGGAATTGCGGTCGACTTTGAAGTTCCGCGCCAGCAGCGCCAGGAAGTCGTAGAGCGAACCTTCCTCGATCGCCAGCTGGCCGTCCATATAGGCCTCGCCCAGCGCCAGGCCGGGGTTCAGAGCGAGGGTGTAGGCCAGCCGACGCGATTTCAGCCGGATCACCGCCCGGGGCGGCGAGTCGTCGCCGATCTTGTGGGTAACGCCGGCGGCATCGATCACCCGCAGGCTGCCGGTCCGGACGATCGATTTCAGAAGTGCGATGAACATCCTGCCCAATCTCACATTGATCCGTCGCCGCCTGGCGCGGGTCGGGCACAGCCGAGAACCCGGATGCCGGGGCGATTCCCCTGTCCAAGCGCAAAGTAGGATCATGCCTCGGATCGTTTGTGTACCCTTTTTGTTGCAGCGGGCCGCCGGGCCATACTGCCGGCAGCGAATCCGAAGGAGAGACCCATGGCCGAGGTGGCCGACAATCCGGCGCTGAGCCGGTACGAGATGGTGGTCGATGGCGTCACCGCCTTCGTCGCCTATCGCCGCGACGGCGACGTGGTCGCGCTGACCCACACCGAGGTGCCGAAGGCGCTGTCCGGCCGCGGCGTCGGCACCGCCCTGGCGCGCGGCACGCTGGACCGGATCCGCGCCGCCGGGCTGACGATCCGGCCGCTGTGCCCGTTCATCGCCGCCTTCATCGAGCGCCATCCCGACGACGCGGATCTGGTGGCCGCCGATCGCGGTTGACGCTGTCCGTCGCGGCCCCGCAGATTTGCCCGACAAGAATCCGGAGCAAGAGGCGGTCATGGCGGAGCTGTGCGATCTCGAGGCGGTGGAGCTGCGGCGCCTGATCGGGGCGGGGGAGGTCTCGCCGGTCGATCTGGTCGAGAGCTGCATCGCCCGGATCGAGGCGGCCGACCCGGCGGTCAACGCCATCACCGCCAAGGCCTATGACCGGGCCCGGGCCGAGGCGCGGGCGGCCGAGGCGGCGGTGCGCCGCGGCGACGCGCTGGGGCCGCTGCACGGGCTGCCGATCGGGGTCAAAGATCTCAGCGAGACTGAGGGGCTGCTGACCGCCTATGGCTCGCCGCTGTTCGCCGACAACGTGCCGGCGGCGGATGAGCGGGTGGTGGCGGTGCTGCGCCAGGCCGGGGCGATCGTGCTGGCCAAGACCAACACGCCGGAATTCGGCGCCGGGGCCAACACCCGCAACGAGGTGTTCGGCCCGACCCGCAACCCCTTCGATCACGACCTGACCTGTGCCGGCTCCTCCGGCGGCTCGGCGGTGGCGCTGGCCTGCGGCATGGTTCCGCTCGCCACCGGCTCCGACCTCGCCGGCAGCCTGCGCACCCCGGCCGCCTATTGCGGCATCGTCGGCTTCCGCCCGACGCCGGGGCTGATCCCGACCGAGACCCGCGGCCATGGCTGGTCGCCGCTGTCGGTCGACGGGCCGATGGCGCGGACCGTGGCCGACGCGGCGCTGATGCTCTCGGCGATGGTCGGCCACGACCCGCGTGACCCGCTGTCGCTCGGCGTCGAGGGCGAGCCCTTCCGCGCGCTAAATCCGGTCGAACTCGGCGGCCTGACCGTCGCCTTCACCGAGGATCTCGGCTTCGCCCCGGTCGACAGCCGCGTCCGCCGGACCTTCCGCGCCGCCCGCCAGGCGCTGGAGCCGGCGGTCGGCCGCAGCGTCGATTTCGCCGTCGACATGGGCGGGGTGGACGAGGCCTTCGCCACGCTGCGCGCCGTCGGCTTCGTCGCCGGCCATCGCGAGAAGGTCGAGGCGACACCGGACAAGGTCGGGCCGAACGTCACCGCCAATGTCGCCGCCGGGCTCAAGCTCGGCCTGGCCGACGTGGCCAGCGCGCTGACGGTGCAGACCCGGGTGGTGCGCGACGCCGACGCCTTCCTGTCCGGGGTCGATGTGGTGATCTGCCCGGTGGCCGGGCACCCGCCCTTCCCGTGGCAGGACTGGTACCCGGCCACGATCGACGGCGCCGCCCTGTCCAGCTACTTCCACTGGCTGGCGCTGGCCTACGGCCCGACCCTGGCCGGGCTGCCCTCGGTGGCGCTGCCCTTCGGCCGCGACGAGGCCGGCCTGCCCTTCGGCCTGCAGATCATCGGCCGCCGCCGCGGCGACCACGCGGTGCTGTCCGCCGCCCGCGCGATCGAGGCCTGGGCAAAGGAAAACGGCTTCGGCCGGGCGATCCCGATGGCGGCCTGACGATTTTTCGGTCGGGCCCGTCACATCCGCGAACGCCATCTCGTCTTGATGTCGAGACCGCCCGATGGGCGGTTCCGATCTCATGATGAGGAAGCTTTCGACCATGTCCGCTCGTCTCAACTACGCCGTCGTCGCCCCCGGTGCCATCAAGGCCCAGTACGGCGTGCACACCTATCTCGAAGGCTGCGGCCTGCCGATGACCCTGCAGGAGCTGATCTTCCTGCGCGTCTCGCAGATCAACGGCTGCGCCTATTGCCTCGACATGCATGCCAAGGCGCTGCGCCAGGCCGGCGAGGGCCAGCAGCGGCTGGACGCCGTCGCCGGCTGGCGCGAGGCGCATGGCCTGTTCAGCCCGCGCGAGCAGGCGGCGCTGGCCTGGGCCGAGGCGCTGACCCTGGTTTCCGACACCCGGCAGGTGCCGGACGCGATCTATGAGGCGGTGAAGGCGCAGTTCGAGGATCGCGAGCTGGTCGACCTGACGCTGGCCGTGTGCTCGATCAACAGCTGGAACCGCCTGGCCGTGGGCTTCGCCAAGGGGCCGCAGCCGGACGCGGAGAGCAAGAAGGCGGCCGCGGCCTGACGTTCCGGCCGATCTGTAGGCTCCGGCGGGCGGCTTCGGCCGCCCGTCGTTTTCCACGCCGTGACATCCGGCTTGCCTCAACGGATTTTGCACTGCAGCATCCCGGTCGGGACGACAGATCCCGAAGACTGGGAGTGCACCGAGGTGAGCGTTTCCGCCGCGATCCGGCGCATCACGATCCCGCAGCTCCGCGCCCGCAAGGGGCAGGAGCCGATCGTGGTGCTGACCGCCTACACCACGCCGGTGGCCCGGCTGCTGGACCCGCATGTCGACGCGCTGCTGGTCGGCGACAGCCTGGGCATGGTGGTGCACGGGCTGGACAGCACGGTCGGCGTGACGCTCGAGATGATGGCGTTGCACACTGCCGCCGTCCGCCGCGGCTCGGTCCGGGCCGCGATCATCGCCGACCTGCCCTTCGGCAGCTACCAGGCCTCGCCGCGCGACGCCTTCGCCGCCTCCGCCCGGCTGATGGCCGAGGGCGCCTCCGCCGTGAAGCTGGAGGGCGGCGAGGAGATGGCGGAGACGGTGGCCTTCCTCACCGCCCGCGGCATCCCGGTGATGGGCCATGTCGGCCTGCTGCCGCAATCGGTCAACATGCTGGGCGGCTACAATGCCCGCGGCCGGTCGGCGGAGGAGGCGGCGCGCATCCTCGCGGCAGCCAAGGCGATGGCCGCGGCCGGCGCCTTCTCGCTGGTGATCGAGGGCACGGTCGAGCCGCTGGCCCGCCGGATCACGGAGGAGGTGCCGATCCCGACCATCGGCATCGGCGCCTCGGTGGCCTGCGACGGCCAGGTGCTGGTGACCGACGACCTGCTCGGCCTGACCGGCGCCGCCACGCCGCGCTTCGTCCGCCGCTACGCCGACCTGGAGGCGGCGATCACCGAGGCGGCGACGGGGTTCGCCGCCGATGTCCGCGCCCGGCGCTTCCCGGGCCCCGAGCATGTCTTCGCCGAAAAGAAGCCGTCATGACCGATCCCGCCAATCCCGTGATCGCCCGGACCGCGGCCGAGCTGCGCACTGCCGTGGCCGGCTGGCGCCGGGCCGGCGACCGCATCGGCCTGGTGCCGACCATGGGCGCGCTGCACCAGGGCCATCTCGAGCTGGCCGCCGCCCTGCGGAAGGCCGGGGCGAACCGGGTGCTGTTCAGCATCTTCGTCAACCCGGCCCAGTTCGGGCCGAAGGAGGATTTCAGCCGCTATCCACGGCGCGAGGCCGAGGATCTGGCCAAGCTGGAATCGACCGGCGCCGACCTGGCCTATCTGCCGACGGTCGCGGAGATCTATCCGGAGGGCTTCGCCTTCTCGATCGTGCCCAGCGGCCCGATCGTCGCCGATCTCGAGGCGGCGGTGCGGCCCGGCCATTTCGCCGGGGTGGCGACGGTGGTGGCGAAGCTGCTGATCCAGGCGGCGCCCGACCTCGCCGCCTTCGGCGAGAAGGATTTCCAGCAGCTGCTGCTGGTGCGCCGGCTGGTGCGCGATTTGGACCTGCCCTGCGAGATCCTGGGCGTGCCGACGGTGCGCGACCGCGACGGCCTGGCCCTGTCGTCGCGCAACGCCTATCTCGGCGAGGCGCAGCTGGCGGTGGCGCGGCGGCTGAACCGGATCATGGCCGAGATCGCCGCCGACCCGGCGCTGCTGGCCGCGGGGCCGGACCGGCTGCGCGACGCCGGCTTCGACGCGGTCGACTATCTGGTGCTGCGCGACGCCGAGACGCTGGCCGAGCCGGCGCCCGGCCGGCCGCGACGGCTGATCGCCGCGGTCCGGCTCGGCGCCACGCGCCTGCTCGACAACCTGCCGGTTGTGTAACGCTTATTGCGCCGGCGCCGGCTGCGTCTGGTCCTGCTGGCCGGTCAGCGAGGAGGGCGGGGACGACAGCGGCCGGCGCTGGATCGACTCGACCGGAACCGCGGGCGGCGCCGGCTCACCCTGCATGATCGGGCGGTCGATCGGCACGGTGTTGTCGCCGCCGCAGGCGGCCAGGGTCAGGAGGGACAGGCTGGCGGCTGCCAGGATCAGACGGGTCATGGGCATCCTCGGTCGTTCCATGGGGCGCGCACTCTAGCCAGACCGGCCGGCAGAGGCGAGTGGCCACGCTGCCGCGCGATTGCGGCAGAAATCGGCAAGCCAAAACGACAAACGCCGCGGACCGGGGCCCGCGGCGTTCGCAAAACCACAGAGCGGCGAAAGATCAGGCGGCCGAGTCCATCAGCTTCCGGGTGGTCTCGACCAGGCCCTTCACCGCGGCGACCGACTTGTCGAAGGCGGCCTTCTCGTCGGCGTTGAACTGGACCTCGACGATCCGCTCCACGCCGCCGGCGCCGATCACCACCGGCACGCCGATGTAGAAGTCGCTGACGCCGTACTGGCCGGTCAGGTAGGCGGCACAGGGCAGCACGCGCTTCTTGTCGCGCAGGTAGCTTTCGGCCATGGCGATGGCGGAGGAGGCGGGGGCGTAGAAGGCGCTGCCGGTCTTCAGCAGGCCGACGATCTCGGCGCCGCCGTCGCGGGTGCGCTGGATGATCTGGTCCAGCTTCTCCTGCGTGGTCCAGCCCATCTTCACCAGGTCCGGCAACGGGATGCCGGCGACGGTGGAGTAGCGGGCCAGCGGCACCATGGTGTCGCCATGGCCGCCCAGCACGAAGGCGGTGACGTCCTCGACCGAGACCTTGAACTCCTCGGCCAGGAAATAGCGGAAGCGCGCCGAGTCGAGCACGCCGGCCATGCCGACCACCTTCTCCGGCTTCAGGCCGGAGACCTCGCGCAGCACGCCGACCATGGCGTCCAGCGGGTTGGTGATGCAGATGACGAAGGCGTTCGGGGCGTACTGCCTGATGCCGGCGCCGACCGCCTGCATCACCTTGGTGTTGATGCCGATCAGGTCGTCGCGGCTCATGCCCGGCTTGCGCGGCACGCCGGCGGTGACGATGACGACGTCGGCGCCCTCGATCACGGAATAGTCGCTGCCGCCCTTCAGCGCGGCGTCGAAGCCCTCGACCGCCGAGGCCTGGGCGATGTCGAGCGCCTTGCCCTGCGGCACACCGTCGACCACGTCGAACAGGACGATGTCGCCGAGCTCCTTGAGGCCGGCGAGAAGGGCGAGGGTGCCGCCGATTTGCCCGGCGCCGACGAGGGCGATCTTGTTGCGCGCCATTGCATGCCATCCTTGCTGAGGGGGCCGAAAAGTCGGCCCTGTCCTAGCGCTATTTCGCGGGTGCGGCAAGAACGGGCCGGTCCATCCCGCCGCAGCGGTTGCCATCGGCCGGATGCGCCCCAGATCAGGTCGATCACAAAGGCAGGTTCCGCGATGCGCATTCTCCTTCCGGCCGTGCTCGTCCTCCTCGCGGCGGCCGGCGTCTCCCACGCCCAGGACGCACAGCCGGCCAAGCCCGAAACGCCGCCTGCGGCCGAGGTCCCGGCGGCGCCGGCGGTCGACCAGCGGCAGGCCTCTGAGACGCCGGCGGTCGTGATCGACGGCGACGCGGCCGGCACGCTGCTCGGCAAATCGGTGCGCAGCGCCGCGGGCGATGATCTCGGCCGGGTCGTCGACGTGGTGGTCGACCGCGCCGGAATGACGCGGGCCGCCATCGTCGATTTCGGCGGGTTCCTCGGCGTCGGCTCGCGCCAGATCGCGGTCGACTGGCGGATGCTGCACTTCCCGAAGGACGGCGCCATGGACACCATCGTCACCGACCTGTCGGAGGCCCAGCTGCGCGGCGCCCCGGCCTACAAGCCGGGCGAGCCGGTGGTCGTGGTTGGCCGGGCGGACACGGCGCCAGCCCCGGCCGCCCCGGATGCGCCGGGCTCGCCGTCGCCGGCCCCGGTGCCCGCCGTCCCCGCTCCCGCAGCCGCGCCGGAGGCCAACGCACCGGCGCCGAAGCCGTAGCCGGGCCGATGGCGGGGATCATCGGTTTCGACCGGAAGGACGCGGCCACGGTCCCGGCCGATGCGAGTGCGCCGCAATCCTCGCGCGGCAGTCGCCGCGGGCTCGACTGGTTCGTGTTCTTCGTCGCCGATGTGCAGACCGGCTTCGGGGCCTTCGTCGCGGTGTTCCTGACGACGCAGCGCTGGACCCAGGTCGATATCGGCCTGGTGCTCACCGTCAGCGGCCTGGTCGGGCTGGTCGGGCAGGTACCGCTCGGGGCCTTCGTCGATTCGGTCCGGTCGGTGCGGGCGACGGCCGCCGTGGCACTGACGGCGATCGGCATCAGCGCCTTCGCCTTCGCCGCCTGGCCGATCTTCCCGGTCGTGCTGGCCTCGCGCGTGCTGCACGCCGCGGCCAGCTGCATCGTCAGCTTCGCCATCGTCTCGCTCAGCCTCGGTCTGGCCGGCCCGGCCGGGATGAGCGAGCGGCTGGGCCGCAATGCCGCCTTCGCCTCGGCCGGCACCGGCATCGCCGCCGCGGTGATGGGCCTGTGCGGCCAGTACCTGTCGAGCCAGGCGGTGTTCTTCCTGGCCGCGGCGCTGGTGGCGCCGGGCCTGTTCGCCCTGACCCGCATCCGGCCCGACGAGATCCGGGCGGCCCCGGCGGCGGCGCAGCGGGACGGGAAGGGGCTGAAGGCGTCGGCCGCCGGCCTCGCCCTGCTGATGCGCAACCGCACGCTGGTGGTCTTCGCCGGCTGCATCGCCATGTTCCACCTGGCGAATGCGGCGATGCTGCCGCTCGCCGCCAGCATGGTGACCCTGCGGTCGAGCCAGGCGGCGACGCTGATGGTCGCGGCCGCGGTGATCGTGCCGCAGCTGACCGTGACGGTGCTGTCGCCCTGGATGGGCCGGGCGGCGCAGCGCTGGGGCCGGCGGCCGTTCCTGATCCTCGGCTTCCTGGCGCTGGCGATCCGCGCCTTCCTGTTCTCACTGACCGGCGACCCGCAGCTGCTGGTGGCCTTCCAGGTGCTGGACGGGGTGTCGGCGACGGTGCTGGGCGTGCTGGTGCCGCTGACCATCGCCGACCTCGCCCGCGGCAGCGGCCATTTCAACCTGGCCCAGGGGCTGGTCGGCTGCGCCATGGGCATCGGCGCCGCGGTCAGCACCATCCTGGCCGGCTTCATGGCCGACAGCTTCGGCAGCTACGCCGCCTTCACCACGCTCGCGGCCGTCGCCGCCGCCGGCCTGGTGCTGATCACGCTGACGATGCCGGAGACGCGGCCGGCCGAGGAGACCGCCTGACCTACAGCTCGGGCGCGAAGCGGGTGCGCAGTTCTTCGGGGATCGGGAAGGATTGCCGCGTCTCCAGGTCGAACATGGCGCTCACCGTCTCCGCCGTGGCATGGCAGCGCTCGCCGACGAACAGCGCCTGGGCATAGGTGAAGGACTTGCCGCCCAGCTTCACCATCCGGGTGCCGATGCGCACGTCGTTCGGCCAGGTCAGCTCGCGCAGGAAGTTCATGGTGATGCGCACCACCACGGCGCCGCGACTCTTGCCCAGATGGATGCCGGCGTCGCGGAAGAAGTGCAGGCGGGCGGTCTCGAAATAGACGCCATAGGCGTTGTTGTTCACATGGCCCAGCGCGTCGGTGTCGGAGTAGCGCACGCGCTCCTCCGCCCAATGCGGGTAGGCGGCGGGGTCGGTCGGGTCGAAATCGGTCATGGCGCTCTCCGGGTCGGGTCGATCGCGACATAGCCCCGAATCGGCGGCGGAGAAAAGCCGCAGCTTGTCGCGAGACAAGGTTCCGGTCGCCGGCCGGGGCCGGCGGGCCTACCGTTTCCGGACCAGGGACAGAAGGAGAGCGCCATGAGCGCCGACGATTGGCTGGTCACGGTGGCCGAGACCGCGGCCCGTTTCCCCGCTCTGCCGGCCGAGCAGTTCCTCTACCGGCTGCAGCACGGCACCATGAAGGCCGGGCTGTACGCTCCGCGCGGCACCGATCCGCAGGGGCCGCACAAGCGCGACGAGCTCTATGTGGTCTGGCGCGGCGCCGGCACCTTCTTCCGCGACGGCGAGCGCAAACCGTTCGGGCCGGGTGACGTGATCTTCGTTCCGGCGCATATGGAGCATCGGTTCGAGGATTTCAGCGATGACTTTGCGACATGGGTGATCTTCTGGGGCCCGGAGGACGGGGAGAAGAGTTAGCGTCGGCGGCGCCCGCCCCGCGGGCTGCGCTCATCTGGGGTGCCGATCTCGGCGCACCGGCGACGCCGCGGCAGGAGGCCGAGGCGCTGCGCCTGGCTGCCGAGATGGGTGCCGTGGCCGGCCGGTTCATCCTCGACTGGGCGGCCTTGCTGCCGGAGGGGCGCGGCAAGCTTGACCCCGCGGCGCTGGCCGGGCTCGACCGCCGGGTCGATGCGCTGGGCGAGGCCGGGCTGGCCCCCTGGCCGGTGCTGGCGCCGGCCCGGCTGCCGCGCGACATCCGCATCCGCGGCGGTTGGACCGCGCGCGACACGGCCTGGCGCTTCGCCGAATTCGCCTGCCGCGTCGCCGGCCAGATCGGCGACCGCATGGCGGCGCTGACGGTCGATGCCGGCGCCCCCGGCTTCGCCCGCGACGAGGCGGCCTGGCGCGACCGCCCGATCGGCATGGCCGAAGACGCCGCCTTCCGCGCGATCCTGCATCACCTGCTGCTCGGCCGTGGCCTGGCGCTGTCGGCGCTGCGGCAGGAGAGCGCCCGCTGGCGCCTGGGCGCCGCGCTGGCCGGCCCGCCGCCCGAACCCTGGGACGACACGCTGGCCTCGTCCGACGCCGTGGTCGTCGCCGAGGCGCTGGGCTGGGAGGCGTCGGTCACCACCCTGCGCGACGGCCGGTATCCGGAGCTGGCGGCCGAGCGGCTGGGCCGGCTGGAGGAGGAGGACGATGAGAAGCGCTGCCGCGGCCCGGTCGACCTGCTGCTGCTCGACCATGCCGGGCCGCTCTGGGCCCGGATGGAGGATGCGGCTCCTGGCGGGGTGGATCTGGCCGGCCGGCCGCGCGGCACGGTGCCGGAGAGCGCCGGCCCCGACTCGCTGCGCCGGGCGCTCGACCGCCTGGCCGCGGCCTGGCCGAAGCTGCCGCTCCATCTGACCCTGCGGGTCGCGGCCGAGGACCCGCCGCTGCGTGAGGGCCGGATCGAGGACAGCGTCCGGATCGAACGGCTGGAGGCGAATCTCGAGGCTGCCCAAGCCGCCTGGGACGCGGGCGTGCCGCTCGCCACCGTGTTCCTCGGCCCGGTGCTGGACGACGGCGCCGCGCCGCCCGCCGGGCTGGCCGCCTGGGACAGGCGCGCCGACGCGCCGCTGCCGAAGGACAGCTGGCGCCGGCTGCAGTCCCGCATCCGGGGGTAGGGAAAGATGATCAGCGGGCGGATGCGCCACCCGCTGTGACGACCGGCGCTACAGCACGAAGTCGCCCGCGACGAGGCCGATGGCGCCGGTGAGCCGGATGCGGAAGTCCGAGACGCCGTCGCCATTGATGTCGCCGGCGATGGTGGTGTCGATGCCGTCGGAGGCATAGCGCAGTTGGCCGGCGACGCCGGAATAGAGGGCGGTGCCGATGAAGCTGAAGGCCTGGTTGCCGGCGGCGCCGGTGTTGGCGTCGATCGCCGACAGGTCGACCCGGTCGCCCTGGAGGTGGCTGAAGTCGGTGATGCGGTCGGGCGCCCCGGCCCTGCTGTCGGTGACGGCGGCGAAGACGAAGCGGTCGCCCCCGGCCCCGCCTCGCAGCACATCCTGCCCGCCGCCGCCGCGGAGCACGTCGTCACCGATGTCGCCGGCCAGGGTGTTGGCGCCGGCATTTCCCGTCAGGCTGTCGTTCCCCCGGCTGCCGGTGAGGTTCTCGATCGAGACCAGCACATCGCCCTGGGCATTGCCGCCTGATCCCGTTCCCGTGGACAGGTCGACAACGACGCCGACATTGCCTTCGTTATACGTCGCGGTGTCGATGTTGAAGTTGGCGCCGCCGTCCAGCCGGTCGGCTCCGGCGCCACCACGCAGGACATCATTGCCGTCGCCGCCGCGGAGCACGTCGTCTCCGGCTTCGCCGGCCAGGGTATTGGCGCCGGCATTTCCCGTCAGGCTGTCGTTCCCCTGGCTGCCGAACAGGTTCTCGATCGAGACCAGCACATCGCCCTGGGCGTTGCCGCCCGATGCGGCGCCCGTGGACAGGTCGACGACGATGCCGACGTTGCCTTCGTCGTATTTGGCGGTATCGCTGCCGGCACCCCCGTCCAGCCGGTCGCCGCCGCCGCCACCGCGCACGACATCGTCGCCGCCATTGCCGTAGAGCGCATTGACCCCGGCATTGCCGATCAGGGTGTCATAGTCGAAGTCGCTGCCGCGCAGGTTCTCGATCGACACCAGCTGCAGATAGCCGTCGAGGCCGGTGCCGGTCTGCAGGTCGAGATAGACGTTGTGCATGTGCCGGCCGTAATCGGCGGTGTCGACGCCGTCGCCGCCGTCCAGCAGCCGCGGCGGTCCGGTCGGGGGGATGAAGGGGAAGAGGAGGATGTCCTGATAGAGGACATCGTCGCCGGCCTCGCCATAGAGGCTGTCGAGGCCGGAGGGGCCGCTCTCGAGCCTGCCGCCCTCGAGCCTGTCGTTGCCGGCCCCACCGCGCAGCACGTCGGTGCCGGCGCCACCGAACAGGAAGTTGGCCCCGGCACTGCCGATGATGGTGTCGTCGCCCTGCGTCCCGCGAACGTTCTCGATGCTGGTCAGCACGGCCACGCCGTTGATCGTGCCCGCGGCCAGATCGATCGTCGACGAGCGGGTGACGAAGCTGTAATCCACGGTGTCGCTGCCGGCGCCGCCATCCAGCCGGTCCGGCCCGGTGGCGCCCCTGATGTCGGAGTCCCGCAGCGTGTCGTCGCCGGCGCCGCCCATCAGGGTGTCGCGACCATAGCCGCCATCGAGCAGGTCGTTGCCGCCGCCGCCGTCCAGCACGTCGTCGCCTTCGACACCGACCAAGGTGTTGCCGATGGCATCCCCGATCAGCGTGTCGGCATGGCGCGTCCCCACGACGCTCTCGATCCCGCTCACCGTCGCCCCGCCGGAGGCGGTGCCCGCGGCCAGATCCACGGTGACCCCGGCGGTTGCGCTGGCGGAGTAGAACAGCAGGTCCAGGCCCGCGCCGCCCTCGAACACATCCGGCGAACCGTCGAACGGATCGGCGGTGAGACTGTCGGTGCCGTTGCCGCCGATCAGATAGTCGGCGCCCGTTCCCCCGACCACATAGTCGTCGTTGGGGCCGCCGATGAGAGTGTCGTCGCCGGCGTAGCCGTAGATGGCGTCATTTTCGCCGTTCATCCCCATCAATTGGTCGTCTTCCGGGGTCCCGAAGATGAAGGTCATACGTTTTCCCTTCCTGTCGGAGCCGGCCTCCGGCTGGGTGTCAGCGCGGCCGGCATCGTCATGGGCAACAGCGTCTCACGGAGGCCCGAGCAACGGCGGGCCGGAGATGAAAGCTCGAAAAAGCCTTTGGCGGCCCGCTCCAACGGCCGGCGCAAGTCCCTGTAAAACATGGGTTCGACTGATAAAACCTCTGTTCCATAGCAGCAGAATATGACGCCCATGTGTCTGCCGCGAGTGCTGCCGGCTTTTCTGCTATGGCGGAACCGGACGGGCCGCGCTGCGTTGATTCGTCACGCCGCGGGGGGACGCCGCGACGCCGTCGCGGCGACAGCCCGCGGGCTGATGGAGTGTCAGGTCATGACTCGGACCCGTCTGCGCCGGCTGGTTCTGGCCGGCGCCCTGGCCGCAGCCGCGGCCGGCCTCGGCGGCTGCTACGCCTATCCGGTGGGCTATGCCGGCTACAGCACCTACGGCTACGACGACTACGCCTATGCGCCGCAGCCGACCTACAGCGCCCCGAGGTACAGCTATCCCAACTACTACAACTACAGCTCTCCCCGGGCCTACAGCTATCCCCGGGCCTACAGCTATCCCCGGGCCTACAGCTATCCGCGCTACTACGGCGCCCCGCGGTACTCCGGCTATCCCCGATACTCCGGCTATCCGCGCTACGGCTACGGCGTCGGCTATGGCACTTACGGCGAGGACACCCGGGGCGGCAACCGGCGGTAGCCGCCGGCCGCTCATGTCTTACCCAGCCGCGGGTTGAGGGAAGCGGCCCGCGGCCCAAAGGAGTGTCAGCTCATGTTCCCGACCGGTCTGCGTCGGTTGTTTTTGGTGGGTGCCGTGGCGGCTGCGGCCGGCCTGGGCGCCTGCGTCGCCTATCCGTACGGATACGGCGGATACGGCGACAGCTACGCCTACAACGACTATGGCTACGGCACCGGCTATTCCCGGCCGAGCTACAGCTATCCGCGGTACTACAGCAGCCGCCGCTCCTATTATGACAACGACGACCGGCGGCGTTACCGGCGCTCCTACAGCCGCCGCAACGACGGCTGGCGCGATGGCGACCGGAGCCGCTATGTCCGTCGCTCCGATGGCGACAACCGCCGGTACGATCGCGGTTCGTCCCGGGGCGCTTCGCGAAATCCGTACTACTTCTATCGGCCGGGACACGAAAACGACCGCTGACGGGCCGTCAGGCGATCCAGCCAGTCAGGCGATCCAGCCCAGGGCCACCGCGCCCAGCAGCAGCGCGCCGAAGATGATCCGGTAGACCGCGAAGACGGTGAAGCGGTGGGTCTGGATGTAGCCCAGCAGCCACTTCACCGCGATGAAGGCGGTGATGGTCGAGACCACGAAGGCGATGCCCAGCGCGCCCCAATCCTCATGCGCGCCGCCGTCCTTGAACTGGCCGTACAGCTCATAGGCGCTGGCCGCGTACATGGTCGGGATGCCGACCAGGAAGGCGAATTCGGTCGCCGCCGCGCGGTTGCTGGCGCCGACCAGCATGGCGGCGAAGATGGCAGCGGCCGAACGCGATGTGCCCGGGAAGATGCCGGCCACGAACTGGGCCAGCCCGACCGCAATGGCCACCATCCAGGTGATCCTGACGCTGTCGGGCAGCTTCGCCGCCTGCTGCTCGGCCCAGATCATCCAGAAGCCGCCGACGACCAGCGCGATCGCGATCGGCAGCAGGTTCTCCGGCAGGTTGAAGCCCAGCTTCTTGGCGGCGAGGCCGAGCACCCCGGTGATCACGAAGGCGAGCAGCAGCCGGATCGCGTAGTGGCGGTTCTCCGGCCGGCGCCAGCCCAGCACCAGGTCGAAGATCCGGCGCCAGTAGATGATGGTCACGGCCAGGATGGCGCCGGCCTGGATGACGATGTTGAAGGTGTCCGAGCGCTGGCCCAGCCAGTGCTCGGCGATGATCAGGTGGCCGGTCGAGGAAATCGGCAGAAACTCGGTGATGCCTTCGATCACCCCGAGGATGATCGCGCTCAGATAGTCCAAGACAGTGCTCCGGGGTGAAACGAGGCCGCCCCGCTTGTGAACGAAGCGGACGGGTTTGGAAAGCCCCGCCGAGGCGGCGGGACCGATCCTGACGGGAATTCACCCCGGAGGAGGGGCGGGTCAGTCTTCGGCCGCGGCGGCCTCGAGGTCGGGGTCCCGGCCGGCGCGGTAATCGGCGAAGGTGAAGGGCACCTTCACGGTCGGCGACAATTCGCCGCCGGCCACGCCGTACAGATAGTTCAGCCAGAAGCAGCGGCCGATCTGCGCCAGGCCGCAGCCCCGGCCCCAGTCGTGGAAGGCGGTGGCGTAGCGGATGGCGATGCCCGAATGCGGCAGGGTCAGCCGCCCGCCCTCGCCCCAGAAGGCGGCGAAGTCGCCGACCGGCCGGCCGACGATGTCGACCCGATTGCCGCCGAAATGCTTCAGCCGGGCCAGGGTGGAGATCGCCGCGGAGAAGGTGTCGGGGCCGGTCAGCACATGGATCCGGGCGTCCGGTGCCAGGACGTCCGGCAGCCGGCGGGTGAAGGCGGCGGTCAGCATGTAGTCGCCGCCGGTGTTGGCGCGCAGGTCGACGATCACGGTCTTCGGCCGGCGCTCCGCCGCCTCCGCCAGCACCTGGTCGAGGAACGCCTCCAGGCCGTCGCCGGGGATATCGCGAGTCTGCCGCAGTTCGATGAACAGCGTGTCCGGCGCCGGTGTGGCGTGCCAATAGGCGCGGTCGGCGTGCTGCAGATACAGCGGCAGCGCGTCCACCCCCGCCAGGACATGACGCCAGGGGCCGTCATCCGCCGGCAGCGCGGTCGGCAGCAGGTCCGAGGCCGGCCACCGCACATCGCTTTCCGGCCGGATCGCCGGCCGCGGATCGGCCTCGATCCGGCGCTCGACGCGCCGCCCGTCCGGCAGGTCGAAGGCCAGGGTGGCGGCATCGGCCGCGGGCAGCAGCGCCAAAGCGTGCAGCGCGGCGGGGGAGGAGAGGAGGCTGACCGACAGCAGCCGGGCGCGGACGTCGTTGCCGCCGATGCAGGGGCGCAGCGCACCGGCCAGGTCCTCGGGCGTGCGGCCGCCCAGCAGGGCGACGCGGGCGCCCAGCAGCTCGGCCAGCGCCGCCCGGGCGGCGACCACATGCAGGCCGTCGTCGAACCAGACCAGCCGCAGCGGCAGCGCGTTCAGCGAGCGGCCCATGGCGGCGCCGCGGACATAGGTGTGGCCGTTGCCGGCCAGCGCCACGGCGCAGGTGACCGCCATCTCGAAGCGGGCTCGGTCCATTCCCGCGGGCCCCGCCGCCGACACCTGCGCCAGCAGCCCCTCGATCCGCAGGTCGAACCGTTCGCGGGCGCCGTCCGGGAAGCTGCGGTCGACCTCCGGCAGCCGGCGCAGCAACTCCAGATCCTGGCGGTCGGCCTCGGCCTGGGTCCGCGGCGGCGCGCCCTCCAGCACCGGGACGGGCGGATAGTTGGGCCGCACCACGGCGACATAGGCGGCGGCCGGCACGGCCAGCAGGGCGGCGGCGATCCCGGCCGCAACAATCCATCGCTTCTTCATGGGCGTCCCCCGACGCAACACCGCCCGGGTCGGGCGGCGGTCAGGGCCCTGCAACCGGTGTGCCAGGGCGTCGAGGGGCCGTGGCCCTGCGATCCCCATGCGGATCCTGGCGGCTCGGGCGGAAAATTCGCCGGAGGGGGCGGATTTTCCTATTCCGCGGGCGACGAGCCCTCGCTGCGATGGACCAGCAGCTGGCGCTCCAGCTCCTTGGTGGTGCGGCTGGCCGGTGAGGTGAAGCGGGCCAGGGCGCGGTACAGCACCGGCACCAGGTACAGCGACAGCAGGGTCGAGACCATGACGCCGCCGAAGATGACGACGCCGATCGCCTGGCGCGATTCGGCGCCGGCGCCGGTGGCGATCGCCAGCGGCAGGGCGCCCAGCGCGGTGGCGATCGAGGTCATCAGGATCGGCCGCAGCCGGGTCGCCGCGGCCTCGCGCACCGCCGTCAGCACGTCCAGCCCCTCGTCGCGCAGCTGGTTGGCGAATTCGACGATCAGGATCGCGTTCTTCGCCGTCAGCCCGATCAGCATGACCATGCCGATCTGGGTGTAGATGTTCACGGTCATGCCGAGCAGCGCGACCGAGCCGAGCGCGCCGAAGATCGCCAGCGGCACGGTCAGCAGGATGGTGACCGGGTGGACGAAGCTCTCGAACTGCGCCGCCAGCACCAGGAACACGATCAGCAGCGCCGTGCCGAAGGTGATGTAGAGCGAGGCGCTGCTCTCCAGGAACTCGCGGGTGTCGCCGTCCCAGGACAGGCGGGCCTCGGTCGGCAGCATCTCGGCGACGGCGGCGCGGATCTCGGTCACCGCGTCGCCCAGCGTGGCGCCGTCGGCCAGGCTGGCGGTGAAGGTGATGGCGCGAACCCGGTCGAAGCGGCCCAGGCTGGCCGGCCCGGCGACGTCCTGCAGCTTCACCAGGCTGGTCAGCGGCACCAGCGTGCCGCCGGAGGCCCGGACGAAGATGTTGGACAGGTCGCGCGGCGTCTGCCGGTCCTCGGCCCTGGCCTGCAGCACCACGTCGTATTCCTCGCCGTCATCCTCGTAGCGGGTGACGGCGACCGACCCGAACATGGTCTCCAGCGTCTCGCCGATGGCGCGGATCGAGATGCCGAGGTCGGCGGCGCGGTTGCGGTCGATGGCGACGCGCAGCTCCGGCTTGGTCTCGTCGTAATCGGCCTGCAGGTTGCGCAGCACGCGGGAGTTGCGCAGCTGGTCCTCCAGCCGGTCGCGCCATTCGACCAGCTCTTCATAGGTGTTGCCGCCGATGACGAAGCGCACCGGGGCGCCGGAGCCGCGGGCGAGGCCGCTCGGGTTGATGGCGACGGCGCGGATGCCGGGGATGCCGGCCAGCTTGGCGGCCAGCTCGCGCACCACCTCCTGCTGCGACCGGCTGCGCTCGCCCCAGGGCTTCATCTGGCCGATGACGGTGACCCGGTTCACCCCGGTCGGGCCCCAGGCCGGCGCCAGGATGGCGAGGATGCGGGTGACGTCCTTTGCCTCGACATAGGGCGTCAGCGCCGCCTCGATCCGGGTCAGCTGGCCGCCGGTGTACTCCATGCTGGAGCCTTCCGGCCCGGTGGCGCTGATCACCACCCGGCCGCGATCCTCGGTCGGCACGAATTCCTGCGGCAGGCTCTGCAGCAGCGCCACGGCGCCGAGGCTGAGGGCGACGGCGATGGCGCAGACCAGCAGCGGGGCCGCGAGGGCGAAGCCGAGCGTCGCCTGGTAGCCGCGGTTCAGCAGGTCGAAGCCGTGCTCGGTCACCTTGTGCAGCCAGGTCTCCTCGGTCGCCGGGCGCAGCAGCCGGCTGCACATCGCCGGCGTCAGGGTCAGGGCGATCAGCGCCGAGAACAGCACCGAGGAGGCGACGGTGATGCCGAATTCGCTGAACAGCCGCCCGACATTGCCCTGCAGGAACGAGATCGGGACGAACACCGCGGTCAGCACCGCGGTGGTGGCGACCACGGCAAAGCCGATCTGGCGCGAGCCGAGATAGGCCGCCACCAGCGGCGGCTCGCCATGCTCGATCCGCCGGCTGATGTTCTCCAGCACGATGATGGCGTCGTCGACCACCAGGCCGATCGCCAGCACCATCGCCAGCAGGGTCAGGACGTTGATCGAATAGCCCAGCGCCGCCAGCACGATGAAGGAGGCGGTGATCGAGACCGGCACGGCGACCGCCGGGATCAGCGTGGCGCGGATGCTGCGCAGGAACACGAAGACGATGCCGATCACCAGCGCCAGCGCGATCGCCAGCGCCAGGAACACCTCCTCGATCGACTTGTCGATGAAGACGCTGTCGTCGGAGGAGATCTCGATCCGCACGTCCGGCGGCAGCGACTGGCGCAGCGTGTCCATCGCGTGCCGCACGCCCTCGGCCACGTCCAGCGTGTTGGCGGTCGACTGCTTGACCACGCCGATGCCGACCGCGGGCTTGCCGTCGGCGCGGAAGCCGCTGCGGTCGTCGCGGGCGCCGACCTCGACCCTGGCCACGTCGCCCAGCCGCACCAGGGTCTCGCCGTCGCGGCGCAGCACGATGCGGGCGAACTCCTCCGGCGTCGACAGCCGGGTGTTGGTGCGCACCGTCAGCTCGCGGTCGTTCGATTCGACCCGGCCCGACGGCAGCTCGACATTCTGCGCCTCGAGCGCGTCGCTGACGTCCTGCGCCGTGACCAGCCGCGCCGCCATGGCGTTGCGGTCCAGCCAGACCCGCATCGACGGCTGGCGCTCGCCGCCGATCGTCACCTGGGCGACGCCGTCCACGGCCGAGAGCGGATCGACGACATAGCGCTTGGCCATGTCGCTCAGCTCGATCGCCGAGCGGCCGTCGCTGGTCAGGGTCGCGTACATGATCGGGCTGGCGTCGGCGTCGACCTTGCGGATGATCGGGGTATCGGCATTGTCCGGCAGCCTGGCGATCACCCGGCCGACCGAATCGCGCACGTCGTTGGTCGCGCTCTCGACGTCGCGTTCGATGTCGAATTCCAGCCGGACGCTGGACCGCCCCTCCTGGCTGGTCGAGCGCATCGTGCGGATGCCGGCGACGCCGGCCACGCCCTCCTCGATCACCTGGGTGATCTGGCTCTCGATCACCTGGGCCGAGGCGCCCTCATAGGTGGTGCTGATCGACACCACCGGCGGGTCGATGTTGGGGTATTCGCGGACGGTCAGCCGCTGGAAGGCGAAGACGCCCAGCACCACCAGCAGCAGGCTGACGACGACGGCGAAGACCGGGCGCTTGATGGCGGTGTCGGAGAGGACCATGTCAGCTTGCCGCCGGCGCCGGGCCGGCCTCCTGCACCTGGACCGGCACGCCGTCGCGCAGCCGCTGCGTGCCCTCGACCACCACCGACTCCCCGGCGGCCAGGCCGGACAGGATCTGCACCTGGCCGCGCAGCCGGGTGCCGAGCGTCACCTCGCGCCGCACCGCCTTTCCGTCGACCACCAGATAGACGAACTGGCGGGTGCCCTGCGGCACCAGTGCCTGCTCCGGCACCAGCAGGGCGGAGGGGTCGGTCGACAGCTGCACCCGCACGGTCATGAACATGCCGGGGCGCAGCAGCCCGTCGCGGTTGTCGATCTCCGCCACCGTGGTGACCGACCGGGTGGCCGGGTCGATGCGGGTGTCGACCGAGGTGACGACGGCGGTGAAGGCGCGGTCGGGATAGGCGTCGCTGTGGACCTCGAGGGTCAGGCCCGGGGCCAGGCGCGACAGCAGCATCTCCGGCAGGTTGAAGTCGACCTTGACCCGGCTCAGGTCGTCCAGCGTGACGATCGCGGTGCCGGGCGACACCAGCGCGCCCTGGCTGACCCTGCGGATGCCCAGCGTGCCGGCGAAGGGGGCGATGATCACCCGCTCCGCCAGCCGCGCCTTCTGCGCCGCCACCGCCGCGGTCTTGACCTCGAGGTCGGCGCGCAGCGTGTCGACCTGGGCCTGCGCGACGTTGCGCGCCTTCGACAGGGTCTCGCCCCGGTCGAGCGACAGGCGGGCGTTGCGCAGCTCGGCCTCGGCCGAGGCGACGGTGGCCACCAGCTCGTCGCTGTCCAGCCGGATGATCGGGGCGCCGGCGGGCACGACCTGGCCGTCCTCGAACTCGATCCGGTCGACGATGCCGGTGGTCTTGGCGGTGATGGTGACGGCCTCGCGCGCCCGGGTGGTGCCGACGGCGTCCATCGCCTCGGTCACCGTGCCGGTGTGCACCGGGGCCAGCATGACCGGGACCGCGATCGGGCCGCCGCGCGGCGCCACCGCGCCGTCGGCCCGGAACGGCGCATAGCGCCACACGCCCGCCGCCGCGGCGACGAGCAGGCCGATGACCACAAGCTGTTTCCACGCGCGCATGCGACCGCGAAGCCCCCTTCCGTCCGCGCACCCGTCCTGACGGGCGCATTGTAGTACCAACCGCCCGTTTCTTCTTGGTGAAAGCCGGCTGCGACTCTCACGGCACGGCGGAGAGATTCCGTCGCACCAGTATCGCGATCGGGAACAGGCTGCCGAATCCGGTGTTTATGGCATCGATATGACGAATTCTCGCGCTGCGTCGCAGCGTCACTGGAAGGGACCCGGGGGAACGGCCGCGAAGGCCGAGCCCGGGACAGGTGGAATGGGACTGCTTTACAGCGAAGCGGAGGATGCGGTCGACCTGCACGGCCGCCGCATCCTGATCGTCGAGGACGAGCAGATCGTGGCGCTCGACCTGGAGCTGACGCTCCGGACCTGGGGCGGCACCGTGGTCGGCCCGGCGACGACGGTCTCGCGCGCGGTCGAGATGGCGCGCAGCCAGTCGATCGACGGCGCCATGGTCGACCTCAACCTGTCCGGCGCGGCCGCGTTCCCGGCGGTCGACATCCTGCTGCAGCGTGGCGTGCCGGTGATCCTGGCCACCAGCTATCCGCGGGAAAGCCTGCCGGCCGCCTACCGCAACCTGCCGATCCTGCCGAAGCCCTACGACCCGCGCCGCTTCTCCGGGCTGGTGCAGTCGATCTTCAACGTCCCGCACGGCGAGTCCAGCGTCCACTGACGGCCTGCCGTCAGGCCGCCCAGGCCTGCGTCTCGGTCCGCACCGCCTCGCCTGACGCCTTCGCCGCGGCGATCGACAGCGCCAGATACTGGTCCTGCGCCGCCTCGGCGAAGCTGTAGATCTCCTCTCCCGCCTCGACATAGCGGACCATGCCGGCCAGGCAGGCGCCGATGGCAATCTCGTCGTCGTTCAGCCGCGTGCCGGCGAAGGGGTTGCGGTAGACCCACTCCGCTCCGGCCAGGAAGCCGACGAGATGATGGCCCTGGATGTCGGCATACTGCCCGGCGTCCTGGCGCAGCAGGCGCAGCATCACCGGCGTGCGGTGGTCCTGCAGGAAGCGCAGCTCGTCATCCTTGATCTCGCCGCGCTCGCCCCGCACCAGCACGCGCGGCGACCGGATCCAGTGGTGGTACTGGTCGCCGGTGAAGTCGAACAGCGCCGAGCGGTCGCCGAAATCGAGCGTGGCGATGGTCTGCTCGGACTGGGCGATGCGATGCTCGGCCGGCGGGCCGGCGCGGGTCGGACCGGCGACGATCGGGCTGGTGAAGCTTTGGGCCCGGATGGTCGCGTTCTCGAAGCCGAGGCCGAGATGCCTCCGGATCAGGCTGGTGCCGTGATAGCCATGCGCCACCGCGATATGGGCGTGGCTCGGCGTGCCGATCCGGCCGGCGGCGATCAGCGCCAGCCGGGCGGCATGGGTCGGCTGCAGGAAGTACTGCTCCGCCACCTGGATGCGGGCGCCGCCGCGGACCAGTTCGTGCAGGCGCAGCAGCCCGTCCAGGTCGGGCGCCGGCGGCGTCTCGGTCAGCACCGGCAGGCCCGCCGCCGCCAGCTCGGTGATCACCCCGGGCGCGGCCGGCTGCGGCACCGACACCACGGCGAAGCGCGGCCGGGTCAGCCGCAGCAGCGCCTCGGTGGTGCGGAAGGTCGGCAGCCCCCATTGCGCCTCGAAGGCGGCGCCGCGGGCGGGGTCGCGCACCACGACGCCGTCGATGCGGAAGCGCTCCGGCAGCGCCCGGGCGACGCGCAGGAAGAACTCGGTGCGCCAGCCGGGGCCGACGATGGCGAAGTTGCAGGGGGGCATGCGGGATCGTTCCCTCAGGACTCGGGGTCGGAACGGAATCTCACCCCGAACGGCAAACGGTGTAAACCGCATCCGTGGACGGAGGGGATCGATGGCGAAGCGGCCGCGGGCGGATCTGGTGCTGGTCGAGCGCGGCCTGGCGGAAAGCCGGGCGCGGGCCCAGGCGCTGATCCTGGCCGGGCTGGTCTATGAGGGCACGCGCCGGGTCGAGAAGCCGGGCGACGGAGTGGCCCAGCCCGAGGCGCTGACGGTGCGCGGCCGCGACCATCCCTGGGTCAGCCGCGGCGGGCTGAAGCTGGTCAAGGGACTGGACCATTTCGGCATCGACCCGGCGGGTCTGGTGGGGCTGGATGTCGGCGCCTCGACCGGCGGCTTCACCGACGTGCTGCTGCATCGCGGCGCCGCGAAGGTCTATGCCGTCGATGTCGGGCACGGCCAGCTGGCCTGGTCGCTGCGCCAGGATCCGCGCGTCGTGGTGCTGGAGCGGACCAATGCCCGGCACCTGGACCGGGCGCTGATCCCGGACCCGGTCGGCATCGTCGTCTGCGACGCCAGCTTCATCGGGCTGGAGACGGTGCTGCCGGCGGCGCTGGCCCTGGCGGCGCCGGGCGCTCGGGCGGTGGCGCTGATCAAGCCGCAATTCGAGGTCGGGCCCGGCCGGGTGGGGAAGGGCGGGGTGGTGCGCGACCCGGAGCTGCACCGCGAGGTCTGCGACCGCATCGCCGCCTGGCTCGCCGCCCGTCCCGGCTGGCAGGTGCTCGGCGTCACCGAAAGCCCGATCACCGGGCCGGAGGGGAATGTCGAATTCCTGATCGGTGGGCGGTTCGAAGGATAAGCCGCCGGGGCCCGAACGGGAGGATTGACTCGGGCTCTGTGGCGGGGAAGGACGGAAAGCGGTCATCTATCAACCGCAGACCCAGCTATTTCATCTCGAAGCAGACACGATCTACGGCTACGGTGTAGGTCGCTTCTGAAAAATCTGGATTGTCCACCCGAGCACGTTCAACCGCTCGTCGGGCGTCATCTATGAGCCCTGCTGCGGAATAGGCGAAATGTCTGAAGCAGTCGAGTTCCAGCTTCCCCGCCGCTCTGACCGCATCCGACAACTGATCCGATTCCGCTTCAGGGTGTGCTTTTCGAAGTCGCTCGATAGTGCGATCCTCGGTCCCCAGGACTGGAGCATCATTGCTGCCATCACGTTCTGTTGAATCGAGATAATGCCGTCGAGTCCACAGAAGAAATGCCGCGTCACGGAGCGGCAACTGTGAGGCTTCCACAATGTAGGTTGCCTGTCCGGGCATGTATTCTCTCCCGCGTTTTGCAGACTACCATTCGGCGGCTCACCGCATCCCGGCCTTGCGTCGCGGTTCCTCCGTTCGGGGCTCCTGCGCGTGCTTCAGCAGGCGGTTGCGCAGCTTGACGATGGCCTGCTGCAGCGTCGCGAACTCCGCCGAATCCAGGCCCGTCGCGTCGACCAGGTCGCGCTGCCCGCCGTTCTCCCGTAGGCGCCGGCCCTCCTCGGTCAGGCTGACGATCACCTGGCGCTCGTCGGCGGGGTCGCGCCGGCGGCGGAGATAGCCGAGCTCCTCCAGCCGCTTGAGGATCGGCGTCAGCGTGTTCGATTCCAGGAACAGCTTCTCGCCCAGGCTCTTGACGGTCTGGTGGTCGTCATCCCACAGGGCGACGATGGCGATCCACTGGGTGTAGGTGATGCCGAGCTCCTCGAGGATCGGCTTGTAGGCCCGGCCGAAGGCGAGATTCGCCGAATAGACCGCGAAGCACAGGAAATCGGCCAGCTTCGGCAGCGTCCGGTCATGGGATTGGGTCACGAGGAGCCTCACGTCGTATGATGTCTCCTCTATATAGATCGCATCCGATTAAATCGGAAGGTATTGACGCGGCGAATCCGGCGGCCTATATAGATCGTGTCCGATCGAAGCGGACACGATCTAAACCGGGAGAGCGCGCAGATCCGCGAACTCCCGCAACCCAAGGAGCAGGACATGAGCAACGCCAATGTGCGGGCCCCCGAGCTGAAGCTCGAGGTCGTCACCATCCCGGTCTCGGACATCGACCGCGCCAAGAGCTTCTACACCGGCCTGGGCTGGCGGCTGGACGCCGACATCTCCGGCGACAATTTCCGGGTCATCCAGGTCACCCCGCCGGGCTCGCCGGCCTCGGTGATCTTCGGCCAGGGCAACACCGTGGCCCCCTATTTCATCGTCTCCGACATCGTGGCGACGCAGGCCGAGCTGGCCGCCCGCGGCGTCGAAGTCGGTGAGGTCTACCATTTCGACGCGACCGGCGCGCGCCGCAGCGGGCCGGAGCCGACCCGGCGCAGCTACGCCTCCTGGGCCTCGTTCAAGGACCCGGACGGCAACCCCTGGCAGATCCAGGAGGTCACGAACCGCCTGCCCGGGCGCGTCGAGGCGGGCGACACCACCTTCACCTCGTCCCGCGAGCTCGCGGCCGCGCTGCGGCGGGCGGCGGCGGCGCATGGCGAGCATGAGAAGCGGAACGGCGGCGTGCACGATGTGAATTGGCCGGACTGGTACGCCGAACACATCGTCCGCGAGCAGGCCGGCCAGGAACTGCCCCTGTAAGTGGCGTGCAGGTTCACCGCAGGCGCCCTCTGTGCCGATACCAAGCCCATGCTCAAGATGGTGTCGGCACGGATCTCCGGCGGCAACCCGACTACAGAAGGTATCGTGGCCAAAGAGCCGACCGACATGTCGACCCATGGCTCGGCGAAGCTTAGTGTCCGAAACGCGCAGTGGGTTAGAATCCAACCTCGACCGCGCCGGGTTGCCTAGCTCCCCGACTTGATGTCGTTGCGAAACGGCAGCGCACTAGCTAGCAGGAAGAGCAAAGCTAAAGACGGAATGCGAAAGCGGCATCGGATAGAGCAGGGATAGCGAGATGATCGGAGCTGGGAACCCAGTCCAGCAGGTGATTCGGATGAATCGCCTGGTCAGGAGGGATATCCGCCGAGCGCTGGCGGTCGAGGCAGTGCTGGAGGCTGGCAATGACGTCGTGAAAACGCTGAAGGGCCAGCACGCCGAAGGGGCAGAGGCCTACAACATCATTAAGAGCAGCCTGGAAACCCATCTGATCGTGATCCTGGGCCGGCTGCTCGACAACTCCCGGGAGAAAATGCCTCTCGCGAAACGGGATTCGAACTGCATCCCATACCTGATGGAATGGCTGGCTCAGCCAGGCTGTTGCGATGCGTTGGTGAAACGCGCAGCTAAGCATTGGCGATTTGGACCGAGCGAACCGAGGGCGAGGGGAGACGCGTGCCGCAGCGCCGTCGATGGCGCGACATCACTATATACGCAGCTGAGCAGCAGCGCGCGATGGACACGGGCTGTTACAACAATGCGGGAATTTCGGCACAACTACCTTGCGCACAGCTTGGGAAGGAAGATCACCAGTCCGGTGTACAAAGAGCTGTTCTACCTAGGGCGCGAGTCCACTCTGATTGCGGCGGCGGTGAATCACGCAGTCCTTGGACTGAATGAAGACTTGGCGGCCTACGGTGAGTTGCACCGCGAGGAAGCGGATGCCTTTTGGGGGCGGGCGCTGCCGGCGACCGTTCTGCACCCATAGGGCACGCGACCGAACCTAAGCGGACGATTGAGGGAAGGTCGCCTTCGGATCGCAGTTGCCCTCGGCCGATCGGGCCCTACCGTCCCAGCAGCAGCGGCTGCATCGCCGCGACCGGGCCGTCCGTGACGGCGGCGAGGGCGCCGAAGCGTTCGGCGATCGGGCCCAGGGGGCCCAGCCCGGCCTCGAGCAGCGCCGCCCCGCCGAGCGGGCTGCCGGAGATCAGCCGGCGCAGCGTGTCCAGGGCCGAGCGCGGCCGCGGCAGGCGCACCACCGCCACCCTGGCGTCGGGGCCCAGGCCGATCGCCTGGCGGGCGATGACCATCGCCGCGTCGAGGCCGCCCAGCCGGTCCACCAGGCCGTTCTTCACCGCCTCGCTGCCGAGCCAGACCCGGCCCTGGGCGATGGCGTCGACCGCCTTCGGGTCCATGCCGCGGCCCTTGGCCACGAGCTGCAGGAAGGCGTCGTAGCCGGCGTCGACGCCGGCCTCGAAGCGGCCCTTCTCGCCGCTGTCCATGGGCTCGTTCACGGTCCAGATGCCGGCGTTGCGGCCGCGCTGCACGCTGCCCCAGTTGACGCCGACCTTCTTCCACAGCGCCTGCAGCACCGGCTTGCCGGCGAAGATGCCGATCGAGCCGGTCAGAGTCGAGGGCTGGGCCACGATCGCCTTGGCCTGGGCGGCGATCCAGTAGCCGCCGGAGGCCGCGGTCTCGCCCATCGACACCACGATCGGCTTGCCGGCGTCGCGCGCCCGCCCGACCGACCGGCCGACCAGGGCCGAGGCGACGACCGAGCCGCCGGGGCTGTCGATGCGCAGCACGATCGCCTTGACCTTCTCGTCCGCGACCGCGTCGTCGATGGTCTCGGCCAGCTCGCGGCCGACGATCTGGCGGTCCAGGCTGCCCTCCGACGGCTCGTCGACGATCGCGCCGGTGGCGTAGATCACCGCGATCCGCGGCTGGTCGCCCTTCACCTCCGGCTCGGTCGCGGCGAGGTAGTCGGCGGCCTTGACCTCGGTCAGCTTGCGGTCGGTGCGGGCATCGACCAGCCCGTCGACCTCGTCCCAATAGGCCAGCGTGTCGACCAGCTTGGCGTCGACCGCCTCCTTGGCGGTGTAGGGCCCGCCGTCGATCAGCCGCTTGACCTGGTCGGGCGGCAGGGCGCGGCCCTGGGCGATGCCGGCGACCAGCTGGTCGTACAGCCCCTGGGCCATGGCCTCGTTCATCGCCCGGCTGGCCGGGGTGAAGTCGCGCTCGGTGAAGGTCTCGGGCGCCGATTTGTACTGGCCGCGCTTGCTGACCTCGGGTTGGACGCCGACGGTGTCCAGCAGGTCGCGCACGAACGGCACCTCGACCGAGATACCGGTCAGGCCGACGCTGCCCTGCGGCATCATCAGGGTCTGGTCGAAGCCGGCGGCGAGGAAGACCGCGACATTGCCCGGGCCGCCGCTGCCGAGGTCGTCGGCATGGGCCACGGTCAGCTTGCCGGCGCGGCGCGCCCGGTCGATGGCGTCGCGCAGCTCCTGCGCCGAGGCCAGCGGCACCGCATCGGCCGACAGCCGGGCGACGATGGCGCCGACCCGCGGATCGGCGGCGGCGCGGTCGATCGCGTCGATCGTCTGGTGCAGGGTCAGCGGGCTGCGGCTCAGGCTGAAGCGGCCGGCCGGGACCCCGTCCGGGGCGCCCTTGCGCAGGTCGAGCAGCAGGGCAAGGTCGCCCTTCGGCAGCTGCGGCGACCGGTCGGCCGCGTACCAGACCAGCCCGCCGGCGGCCACGATCAGCAGCAGGAACAGCACGCCGAAGATGATGAGGATGGCGCGGATGAAGCGGCCCATGAATGAATCCTGCCCGGGGGGATCAGCGGTTCATCGCGTGATAGTCGCGGTTCGGCATCATGTCGACGCCCGAGGCGACCCGGTTCGACATGTTGAAGAACCCGGTCACGTCACAGATGTCGAAGATGTCCTCGTCGGAGAAGCCGTTCTGGCGCAGCGCCGCGCGCTCGGCATCGCCGACCTTGTGCGGCTCGGTGGTCAGCAGCCAGGCGAAATCCAGCATGGCGCGCTGGCGCGGCGGCAGCCGGGCGACGCGGTGGTTGAAGGCCAGCATCTCGCCGAGCTCCGGGTCGTCCGCCAGGCGCCGCACCGCCTGGCCATGCGCGACCAGGCAATAGTAGCAGCGGTTGGCGGAGGAGACGGTGACGGCGATCATCTCGCGCTCCAGCTTCGACAGGCCGCTGTCGCCCAGCATCAGCTCGTTGTAGGTGGCGATGAAGTTGCGCAGCTTCTTCGGCCGCAGGCTGTAGGTGCGGATCACGTTCGGCACCAGCCCCAGCTTCTCCAGGCATTTGGCGTAATAGGCCTTGAGGTCCTCGTCGAGCGCCGCCTCGTCCGGGATCGGGAAGGCCATGACGTGATCGGGCTGCGGCACGGTTGGGAATCCTCTCTGGTCGCCGGCGCAGCCTAGCAGGCGGCCGCGCCGCCGTCGAACCCGGGGCGCCGGTCATAGCCAGGTACTTCTGCGTGAAGTCGAAGCCAGATGCGGGATAGGATCACCGAAGATTTGAAGGTTCGACATCTTTAGATTCGAGCATCGAACCGTCATCGTTCCGGGCAAAGATGGCGTATCCGTTGGGGAGGCCGGCTCATGGCGATCATCACTGGCGACGATCTCGACAACGATCTGACCGGCACGGCGGAAGCGGATGTCATCCACGGGCTTGGCGGCGACGACCAGCTCTTCGGCGACACCGGCGACGACCAGCTCTTCGGCGACGACGGCGACGATCTGCTGGCCGCCGGTGCGGGCCGCGACGAGCTGTCCGGCGGGGCCGGCGACGATTCGATCTTCATCTCGGTCCTGGGCGGCGCCGGCGATGGCGACCTGGTGGATGGCGGCGCCGGCGTCGACTTCCTCTACCTGCAGTTCGACGATCGCTTCACGGCGCCGATCACGCTGTCGATCGCCGATCCCGGCATCGAGCAGGTGCTGCCGAACGGAACCCGGATCACCAGTATCGAAATCCTGCAGTTCCGGGCGGGTGCCGGCGACGACATCCTCACCGGCGGCTATCTCGCCGACGTCATCCTCGGCGGTGCGGGCACGGATTCGGTCTGGGGGCGCGGCGGCAACGACGACCTTTATGGCCTGGCCGGCAACGACCTCGTCGAGGGCGGTGCCGGTCTCGACTACCTCTACGGTGGCGACGGGAGCGACCGCCTGTTCGGCGGCGCGGATGCCGACCTCCTCTATGGCGGAACCGGCGACGACCTGCTCCACGGCGGCGACGGCAACGACGTCCTCTATGGCCAGGAAGGCTTCGACATCCTCTATGGCGAGGCCGGCGACGACCGGCTGCATGGCTGGACAGGGCCCGTCGAACTGCATGGCGACACCGGCGACGACCTCTACCTCCTGACCCGCTTCGGGCAGGTCGTCGTCGAGGCCGCCGGCGAGGGCATCGACACGGTCTCTGCGAGCCAGTCCTACCGCCTGCCGGACAATGTCGAGAATCTCTTCATATTCGGGGGGCTGCGCGGGGTCGGCAACGCGCTCGACAACGTCATCACCGCCGACGACTGGGGTGGATCGCTGGCCGGGGCGGCCGGCGACGACACCCTCCATGGCGGCGCCGGCAGCGACTGGCTCGACGGCGGGCTGGGCGCCGACACCATGGACGGCGGCGCCGGCAACGACACCTATGTCGTCGGCAGCGCCGGCGATCGGGTGATCGAGCTCGCCGAGCCCGGCACCGACACCGTGCGATCCGCCATCGACTACCGGCTCGGCGACAATGTCGAGAATCTGGTGCTGATCGGCAGCCAGGCGGTCGACGCCACCGGCAACGACCTGGCGAACGCCCTGACCGGCAACGACGTCGTCAACACACTGGCCGGCGGCCTCGGCAAGGACGTGCTGACCGGCGGCGGGGGGGCCGACAGCTTCGTCTTCGACACCGCCTTCGGCGGCAGCAACATCGACCGCATCACCGACTTCACGCCGGGCGAGGACCACTTCCTGCTCGACCCCGCGATCTTCACCCGGCTGCCGACGGGCGCGCTGTCGCCCGACGCCTTCACGCTGGGGACGGCGGCCGGGGAGGCCGACGACCGGATCCTTTACGACATCGACACCGGCACGCTGCGCTACGACCGCGACGGCATCGGCCCCGGCGCCGCCCGGGCCTTCGCGATCGTCGAGCCCGGCACCGCGCTGGCGGCCTCGGATTTCCTGATCGGCTAGGACGGCCGCTTGTAGATGCGGTGGTCGAGCCGCTCGTCTTCCAGCCCGGCCGGCTCCTGGTGCAGGATCACCTCGGCGTCCGGGAAGGCGTCGGACAGCGCCGCCTCGACCCGGTCGCAGATGGTGTGGGCCTGCCACAGGGTCAGGTTGCCGTCCATCTCGACATGCAGCTCGATGAAGCGGGTGCCGCCGGCACTGCGGGTGCGCAGGTCGTGCAGGCCCGCCACCTCCGGATCGGCGCGGACGATGGCGGCGATCCGGTCCCGGTCCTCGCGCGGCAGCTCGCGGTCCATCAGATGGTCGACGGCGCGGCGGGCGATGCGGGCGGCGCTGACCAAGAGCCACAGCGCGACGCCGATCGCGGCGGCGGGGTCGAGCCACTGCCAGCCCGGCCGCTGGCCGATCACCAGCACCGCCAGCACCACCACGCTGGTGGCGGTGTCGCCGACATAGTTCAGCCGGTCGGCCTCGATCGCGGTCGATCCGGTGCGGCGGGCGACGCCGCGCTGGAACATGACCAGGAGAACCGTCGCCACCAGCGAGATCGCCATCACGGCGATGCCGATCGGTACCTCGGCCACCGGCTCCGGGGTGATGAAGCGGCCGGCCGATTCGAAGATCAGCAGCAGGGCCGAGCCGCCGACGAAGGCGGCCTGGGCGATGGCGCCCAGCGGCTCGGCCTTGCCGTGACCGAAGCGGTGCGACCGGTCCGGCGGCCGCAGCGCGTGGCGCACGCTGATCAAGAGGATGCCGGAGGCGGCGACGTCGACCAGGCTGTCGAGCAGCGAGGACAGGATCGCGGCCGATCCGGTGACCAGCCAGGCGGCGAGCTTGAGCACGGCCAGGGTCGAGGCGACCGAGACGCTGACCGTCGTCGCCAGCCGCAGCAGCCGGTCGCGCCGGGCCTGGTCGGTGCCGTTCTGCCCGGTCTGAGCGGCGTCGGTCACGGATACAGCCGGTGGTGGCTCCAGCCGTCCCGTCCCGGCTCGTACACCACCCGGTCGTGCAGGCGGTACGGCCGCTCCTGCCAGAACTCGATGCGCCAGGGCACCAGGCGGAAGCCGGACCAGTGCGGCGGCCGCGGCACCGGCCCGTCCGACTCCTCGGGGCCGAAGCGGCGGGTGGCCTCGTCGACCGCCTGCTCCAGCGTCGCCCGGTCGGCCAGCGGCCGCGACTGGGCCGAGGCCCAGGCGCCGATCCGGCTGCCGCGGGCCCGGCTGGCGTAGTAGGAATCGGCCTCGGCCGGCTCGACCGGCGTCACCGGCCCCTCGACCCGCACCTGCCGGCGCAGGCTCTTCCAGTAGAAGCACAGTGCCGCCCGCGGGTTGCGCGCCAGTTCCTCGCCCTTGCGGCTCTCCAGATTGGTGAAGAAGACGAAGCCGCGCGCTTCGGCCACGGCGTCGTCGACCCCTTTCAGCAGCACCATCCGGACCGACGGCGCGCCGTCGGCCGCCGTGGTCGCCAGCGCCATGGCGTTGGGGTCGTTGATCTCATGCGCCGCGGCCAGGCCAAACCAGGTTTCGAACAGCGCGAACGGGTCCGCCGGCGGAACGAAATCCCGGTTGACGGGTTCGGTTGCGGCACTGCCGGGATTTGGGGTGGTGGAGGGGGGCGTCGTCATGGCGCACGGCCTTCATTCGGTCGAATTTTGGCTACATTAGGCATCGACGCCGTGAAGTCCATGGCGGCCAGGACAGGTCCGATGCCCGCTGCGGGCATCGCAGGAGGATCGGAGATCATGAGGAAGTACACCATCGCCGCCGTGCTCGTCGGTGCGGTCGCCTTGGCCGGGTGCCAGGACATGGGGCAGAAGCAGGGCATCGGCACCCTGGTCGGTGCCGGCGGCGGCGCCCTGCTGGGCTCGCAGTTCGGCAGCGGCACCGGCAAGCTGGTCGCGGTCGGCGCCGGCACGCTGATCGGCGCCTGGCTCGGCAACTCGGTCGGCGCCTCGCTCGACCGGTCCGACCAGATGTATGCCGAGCAGACCTACAACCGCAGCTTCGAATCCGCCCCCACCGGCACCGAGAGCTCCTGGCGCAACCCGGATTCGGGCAATTACGGCACCGTCACCCCGACCCGCACCTACCGGGATTCCGGGCGCGACTGCCGCGAATTCACCCAGACCATCTATGTCGAGGGCCGGGCTCAGACCGGCCGGGGCACCGCCTGCCGCAACGGCGACGGCACCTGGGGCATCGTCAGTTAAAACGCACGGCCCGCATGGCCCGACGAAGGCCCGCCGTGTCACTCACGGCGGGCCTTCCGCATTCGGGGCCACCCGATGCAGCGGGATCGGCGGCTTCTCCGCCCGGCCGGGCAGGCGCTCGGCCGGCGGCTCGTCGACCAGCACCGCCGCCAGCGGCACGCCCAGGCTGTCCTGATGCGCCTCCTCGGCGGCGTGGATGCGGTCGGCCAGCGCCTGCAGCCAGGCGCCCTCCAGCCCGGGCACCTCGCCGATCTTGCCGCGCATGCCGACGCCGAGCCCGCGCATCAGGTCGGCCAGGGTGGTGACCCGGAGATCGCGCGAGATCAGCCAGGTGTCGGAGGCGGAGCGTTCGACGAAGCGGGCGTGGCGCAGCTGCTCCAGCATGCCGTCGAGAGCGGAGATGCCGACCGGCACGCGGTCGAGCAGGGTGCGGCGGTGCATGCCGACGCCGAGCCGGCTGGCCGCCGCCAGCTCGCGCAGGATGGCGACGGCGACGGTCAGCCGCGGCCCCGGCAGCAGGTTGTCGATCTCGCCGCCCAGCAGGCGGCCGGAGCGCCAGTCCGGCAGCGCCGCGGCGATCACCGCGCCGATCAGCACGATCGACCAGGCGAGGTACAGCCACAGCAGGAAGATCGGGATCGTGGCCAGGGCGCCGTAGATCGTCTCATAGGCCGGGAATTCGCGCAGGTACCAGGCGAACAGGCGCTTGGAGAGGTCGAACGCCACCGCCGCGATCAGCCCGCCGATCACGGCGTCGATCCAGCGCACCGAGCGGTTCGGAATCAGCTGGTACAGCAGCGAGAAGCCGATGAACTGCAGCATCAGCGGCACGAAGCCGATGAAGGGCGCCCACAGCTGCTGGGCGACGCCGCCGCCATGGCTGCCGAAGAAGCTGATGGTGAAGGAGAAGCTGGCGACCACCAGGATCGGGGTCAGGGTCAGGATCGCCCAGAAGGTGACGATCCGCACCGCCCAGGCCCGCTGCTCCTTCACCCGCCAGATGCCGTTGAAGGCATCCTCGATGGTGGCCAGCAGCAGCACCGAGCTGACCACCAGGCCGACGATCGAGAAGGCGGTCAGCCGGCCGGTGTTCTGGCTGAACCCTTCGAGGTAGTTCAGGACGGTGTGCCCGACCTCGGGCACCAGCATCTCGACCAGCCAGGCCTGGGCCGCGCCCTTGATCAGGCCGAAGGCGGGGAAGGCGGACAGGATCGAGAAGGCGATGGTGGCGATCGGCACCAGCGCCAGCAGCGAGGAATAGGTCAGGGCCGACGCCGCCTGCGCCCCGCGGTCGTTCCAGAAGCGCAGCACGGCATAGCGGCCGAAGGTGTAGAGCGCCCGCGCCCAGTGGCGGAGCTTGTGGCCGAAATCCCCGCTCTGCTCTTGCCGATCACCCGGTCCCGATGCCATTCATCAGCCCACATTTGACCCGAAAGGGCGTTCGTGTACGATCCCCGGCATAGTCCCGAGGACCCGCGGCACGCCCCGTTCGGGTGTCCTGACCCCAACTGAGGCTCTGCAATGACGGTTCCCTCTCCGCTCCTTCAAGGCAAGCGCGGCTTGATCATGGGCGTCGCCAATGACCGGTCGATCGCCTGGGGGATCGCGTCGGCCTGTGCGGCGCAGGGTGCGGAGCTCGCCTTCACCTATCAGGGTGACGCGCTGCACAAGCGTGTCAAGCCGCTCGCCGAAAGTGTCGGCTCGACCCATGTGCTGCCCTGCGACGTCACCGACCATGCCAGCATCGACGCGGTGTTCCAGACGCTGGAGCGCGACTGGGGCCGGCTCGACTTCCTGGTGCACGGCATCGCCTTCTCCGACAAGAACGAGCTCGACGGTCTGTACCTGAACACGACGCGGGACAACTTCCTGCGCACCATGGACATCTCCTGCTACAGCTTCACCGCCGTGGCGCAGCGGGCGGTGCCGCTGATGAGCGACGGCGGCAGCCTGCTGACCCTGACCTATTACGGGGCGGAGCGGGTGATGCCGCACTACAATGTGATGGGCGTGGCCAAGGCGGCGCTGGAGGCCAGCGTGCGCTACCTCGCGGTCGACCTGGGCGGCCGTGGCATCCGGGTCAACGCCATCTCGGCCGGCCCGATCAAGACCCTGGCCGCCAGCGGCATCGGCGATTTCCGCTACATCCTGAAGTGGAACGAGCTGAACGCGCCGCTGAAGCGCAACGTCACCATCGAACAGGTCGGCGGCGCCGGCCTGTACCTGATCTCCGAGCTCGGCTCCGGCGTGACCGGCGAGGTCCACCACGTCGATTGCGGCTTCCACACCGTCGGCATGGTCGCGGTCGACAACGCGGCCGCGACGGCCGAGCTGCTGCAGAGCCTGGCGCCGAAGTCATGAGCGCGGCCGTCACGGTCCGGCTGGCCACGGATGCCGACCGCGCGGCCGTGACGGCGGTGTTCCAGGACCTCGACCGGCACTATGCCGAGGGCCGGGTGCTCGACCCCGACACGGTCACGGCCGAACGGGTCGAACGCTATGTCTATGGCGAGCATCCGACCGAGATCGCCCTGGCCGAGATCGACGGCCGGGCGGTCGGCGCCGCCAGCTTCGGTATGCTGTTCCCGGGTCGGGCCCTGACCGGGCATCTGCAACTGAAAGACCTGTATGTCCGTGACGGGGCGCGCGGGCTCGGCGCCGGCGAGGCGCTGCTGCGCTTCCTGGCGCGGCTGGCGCAGGACCGCGGCTGCACTCGGCTCGACTGGACCACCGAAACGTCGAACGAGGGAGCGCAGCGCCTCTACGACCGGATCGGCGCGGCGCGGCTGGCGCAGAAGATCTATTATCGGCTCGAGGGCGACGCCCTCGACCGCATGGCCCGAGAGGGCTGAGGGCCCCACTATGGCCGGCAACAGCTTCGGAACCCTGTTCCGCTTCACCACCTGGGGCGAAAGTCACGGGCCCGCGATCGGCGTCGTGGTCGACGGCACGCCGCCGCGCATCCCCTTGAGCGAGGCCGACATCCAGCCCTGGATGGACAAGCGCAAGCCGGGCCAGTCGCGCTTCGTCACCCAGCGGCGCGAGGCCGACGAGGTCAAGATCCTGTCCGGCGTCTATGAGGGGCAGACCACCGGCACGCCGATCTCGCTCTTGATTGAGAACACCGACCAGCGCAGCAAGGACTATTCCGAGATCGCGGCCAAGTTCCGGCCCGGCCATGCCGACTACACCTACTGGAAGAAATACGGCATCCGCGATCCGCGCGGCGGCGGCCGGTCCAGCGCCCGCGAGACCGCCTGCCGGGTCGCCGCTGGCGCCGTCGCCCGCAAGATCCTGGTCGGGGTGACCGTGCGCGGGGCGCTGGTGCAGATCGGCCCGCACAAGATCGACCGCGATCGCTGGGACTGGGACGAGGTCGACCGCAACCCGTTCTTCTGCCCCGATGCCGACACCGCGTCGCGCTGGGCCGACTATCTCGACGGCGTGCGCAAGGCCGGGTCCTCCACCGGCGCCGTTGTCGAGGTGGTGGCCGAGGGCGTGCCGGCCGGCTGGGGCGAGCCGATCTACGACAAGCTCGACAGCGACCTGGCCCGGGCGATGATGACGATCAACGCGGTGAAGGGGGTCGAGATCGGCGCCGGCTTCGGCGCCGCGTCCCTGTCCGGCGAGGAGAACGCCGACGAGATGCTGATGGGCAATGACGGCGAGGTGCGCTTCACCGCCAACAACGCCGGCGGCATCCTCGGCGGCATCTCGACCGGCCAGCCGGTGGTGGTGCGCTTCGCGGTCAAGCCGACCAGCTCGATCCTGACGCCGCGGCGGACGGTCGACATCGAGGGCCACAACACCGAGATCCTGACCAAGGGCCGGCACGACCCCTGCGTCGGCATCCGCGCCGTGCCGGTGGGCGAGGCAATGATGGCCTGCGTCCTGGCCGACCACCTGCTGCGGCAGAGGGCGATCGAGGGCTGAGGCCGGGGACGACACCCCTTGCTGTCATTGCCGGGCTTGACCCGGCAATCCAGAAGATGTCGAGACCCTCTGGATGCCCGGGTCAAGCCTGGGCATGACAGACTATGGAAATGCGAACTGAACGGCGCCTCGCGCTCACCGCCGGCGGACGACCCTTTGGGCGCGGATGTCGATCACCGTGAAGGCGCGGTCGGCATAGGCCTGGATGCCGCTTTCGGTCGCCGTCGCCGGGTTGTCGAAGAAGCACATGACCTTGCCCCGGCGCACCAGGGCGAAGGGCGCCACGGCGGACGACCCGGATTCGGACAAAAATTTCGCCAAAGCCTCGATATCCGCGCTGTCGGCGTGTTCGCTCGCGGTCATGAAGTCCCTCCGGATCTGAGCGGATCGCAGCCCGACGCCTGTCGCCGACGCCGATGTCACACAGTCGTCATGTCTGACTATAGCCCGGCCGGCGACGGGATGGGAGGGGCCGCGACGCACCGATCGCAAAACCCTTGCTCCCGGCCCATTCCTGCCGCCACCTTGGCCCGCCGCCCGTGAACTTTCGCCGCCCTCGCGGGTTCGGTGGTCGGGAATCAACCCAGTCCTGGACGCTTGGCGCAAACCGGCGCACATCTTCCAGCGGATCGGAAGGAGACATTGATGCGCCGCATCCTGACGCTGTTGGTCGTGCCTGCGATGCTGGCGCTGGCCGCCTGCAATTCGGGGGGCTCGGCCGGCTCCGCCGGCGGCACCCTGCCGACCAGCCTCAACCCCTTGCTGACCGAGGCGATGCCGGCGGTGGTGAACGTCCAGGTCCGCGGCACCGTCCGCCCCAGCGCCGAGATGCTGCGCGATCCCGACATCCGGCGCTATTTCGGCGGCGAGAAGGAGAAGGCGTTCCGCAGCGTCGGTTCCGGCGTCATCGTCGACGCCGCCAAGGGCCTGGTGGTCACCAGCGCCCATGTCGTCGAGAACGCCACCGAGATCGGCGTCACCCTGGGCAACGGCAACGAGGTGACGGCCCAGGTCGTGGGCTCGGCCGCCGACATCGACATCGCGGTGCTGCGCATCCCGGCCAACGGGCTGAAGACCGAGCTGCCGGTGGACGACACCGACATGCCCAAGGTCGGCGACTTCGTGGTCGCGATCGGCAACCCGTTCGGCCTGGGCCAGACCGCCTCGCTCGGCATCGTCAGCGCCACCGGCCGCAGCGGCCTGGGCATCGAGGGCTATGAGGACTTCATCCAGACCGACGCGGCGATCAACCCCGGCAGCTCCGGCGGGGCGCTGATCGACCTCAACGGCCGCCTGGTCGGCATCAACACCGCCATCCTCAGCCCGTCCGGCGCCAATGCCGGCATCGGCTTCGCCATCCCGATGCACATGGTCAAGAACTCGATCGACCAGATCGAGCAGTTCGGCTCGGTGTCGCGGGCCCGGCTCGGCGTCGCCATCGAGGACCTGACCGCGGCCAAGGCGGCGTCGCGCGGCATCTCCGGCGCCACCCGCGGCGCGCTGATCACCGGCATCGTTCCCGGCACCGTGGCGGCCTCGGCCGGCCTCAAGGTCGGCGATGTGGTGACGGGGCTGGACGGGCACCCGATCGACGGCGCCACCGCGCTGCGCAACGCCGTCGGCCTGATGCGGCCGCAGACCTCGGTGATGCTGACCGTGGTCCGCGGCAAGCAGACGCTCAGCCTGCCGGTCGCGCTCGGCGCGCAATAGCCGTATTCACATTCCGGCGCTGGCGTCGGGCCCTGCCGTCGTTGTAACGGTCTGGGATCAGATCTGGTCGGCACGGCCCTCGCGCGACCGTGCCGATCCCGTCTCCCGCGGCGCCGAGGACGTTCATGCTGATCGCCCAGATCACCGACCCCCACGTGACCACGCCGGACGTCGCGGTCGAGACGGGGATCGACGCGCTCGGCGCGCTGCGCCGCTGCGCCGAGCATCTCGCCGCGCTGTCGCCGCGGCCGGATCTGCTGCTGGTCACCGGCGACCTGGTCGACCGCGCCGACGTCGAATCGTACCGGCTGTTCCAGAAGGCGCTGGCGCCGCTGGGCCTGCCGATGCTGGCGATCCCCGGCAACCATGATTCGCGCGAGGCGATGCGCGAGGCCTTCGCCGGCCATGCCGGGATCGGCACCGACGGCCCATTCCTGAACATCGCCGGCGAGACCGGGGGCCTGCGCCTGATCGGGCTCGACACCACCATCCCCGGCCGGATCGAGGGGCTGCTGTGCGACGAGCGCCTGGAGTGGCTCGACGCCCGGCTGTCGGAGGCGCCGCAGCAGCCGGCGCTGGTGTTCATGCACCACCCGCCCTTCGAGACCGGCCTGACCCGGATGGATGGCTGGCGCTGCGGCAATGGCGACGGCCTGGCTCGGGTGCTGGTGCGGCACCGCCAGGTGGTGCATGTGCTGTGCGGCCATGTCCACCGCGCGGTCGACACCACCTTCGCCGGCATCCCGGCCTCGATCGGGCCCAGCCCGTCGCATGCGGTCGGGTTCAACCTGGAGCAGGGGGCCGAGCTGACGGTCGGCATCGAGCCGCCGCTGGTCCGGCTGCTGTACTGGACCGGCAAGCGGCTGATCTCGCACCTGTCGCCGATCGACGGCGTGCAGCGGCGGGTATCCTGACGGCGGAGCGGAGGCGGCCATGCCTGATCCCGAGATCGTGCTGACCGAGACGGCCGACGACCGGCTGGAGGCCCTGATCAATGACGGGCTGAACGCCTTCAACGACGCGGTCACCGGCTACAGCGACCGGCGGCCGCTCGCCGTGACGGTCAAGGATCCCGCGACCGGCGAGATCCTCGGCGGCGCCAAGGGGCGCACCTCGCTGGGGCTGCTCTTCGTCGAGCTATTCTGGCTGCCGAAGGCGCTGCGCGGCTCGGGGCTGGGCAGCCGGATCCTGCAGATGATGGAGGAAGAGGGGCGGCGGCGCGGCTGCCGCTCCGCCGTGCTCCTCACCATCAGCTTCCAGGCGCCGGACTTCTACCGCCGCCAAGGCTGGCGGGTGTTCGGCGAGATCCCCTGCGACCCGCCGGGCACCAGCCGGGTGTTCATGACCAAGGATCTCTAGCCCGCGACCGTGGCCCGCCGCACCAGGGTCACCGGCACCTTCTCCACCGTTGCCGGCCGGGCGGGGTCCTCGGCGCGCTCCAGCATCAGCGCCACGGCGCGGGCGGCGATGCGGCCGGCATCCTGGCGGATCGTGGTCAGGCGATAGGGGGCCAGGCCGGCCGGCGTCACGTCGTCGAAGCCGATGATCGAGACATCGCGCGGGGCGGCGCGGCCGGCGGCCTTTGCCCCGTCCAGGAAGCCGCAGGCCAGCACGTCGCTGGCGCAGAACAGACCGTCCAGCGGCGCGGTCCAGGCCGTGGCGGCGGCCGCGGTGCCGGCATCGTGGTCGGGTCCGGCGGCGACGATCGGGCGGAAGGTGGCGCGGCCGGCGGCCAGGGCCGGGGCCAGCGCGGCGACGAAGGCGGCGCTGCGGGCCAGGCCGCTATAGGTGCCGCCCTCGACCCCGAGGAAGCCGAGATGCCGGCAGCCCGCTTCCAGCAGCGCCTCCGCCGCCAGCCGGCCGCCGGTCTCGTTGTCCGACAGCACGGCGTCGACCCCGGGGATCGACACGGCGCGGTTCAGCGCCACCACCGGGATGCCCAGCCGGGCGCATTGCTCGGCCAGGGCGATCGGCGGCGCGCCGGAGGTCACCAACACGCCGGTGACCCGGTACTGCAGGAAGCGGGCGATGGTGCGGTCCAGCGCCGCCTCGTCGCCGACCTCGCTGACCAGCGACTGCAGGCCGCGGCCGTCGATCTCGCGCAGCAGCGCCTCGAACAGCGCGGCGCGGTAGGGGTCGGTGGCGCCGCGCACGACGATGCCGACCAGGTCGGAGCGCTGGCGGTTCATGCCGCGGCCCAGCATGTTGACCTGGTAGCCCAGGGCCGAGGCCGCCTCCAGCACCCGCTCGCGGGTCTCGGCCGCCACCCGGGCTTGGCCGGACATGATGCGCGAGACCGTGGCGCGCGACACCCCGGCCCGCTCCGCCACCGCCTGGGCCGTCACCGGCCGTGTCTCGCTGCCCTGCCGTCGTCGTCCCAACCGGCGCTCCCATGCCGAAGAGTCCAGGATAGCGCACACGTGTTCACGAAGGCGAGACGCCGTAAAGTTGATTTCTGCGGCTGCTGGCGAATGTCACCGGACCGTCACGAAACATTCATTTCCTTGAAAGCGTGCGGTGTCCGGGACCATGATAGAACCGCCGCCGGAGAGCGGTGCGGCCGACGATCGGAATTGAAGGCGTATGAACACGTGTTCATAAACTGGGCGCCGCCGACCATCCTGCGGACTGGGAGGGATTGGAGATGACGACGAAGTTGATCGGCCGTGCCGTGCTCCGCACGGCGCACCGCAAAACGGCCGGCATCGCCGGCGCGGTTGGGCTGGCGGCGCTGCTGCTGGCCGGGGCCGCGCAGGCGGACGAGCTGGTGATCGCCGGCCGCGACGGCGTCTATGGCGACGCCCTGGCCTATGCCATCGACGCCTACAAGACCGTGTCGCCGGACACCGAGGTCGAGCTGCTGAAGCTGCCCTATGGCAGCCTGTACGAGAAGCTGGTGGTGTCGCTGCGCGGCGGCGCCGACGCCTATGACGTGGTCGTCGCCGACGACACCTGGATGCCGGAATTCACCGCCAATGGCTGGCTGAAGCCGGTGACCGCCGACCTGTCGGGCGTGATCCCCAGCCTGACCGCCCTGTCCAAGGGCAAGGACGGGCAGGTGGTGGCGCTGCCCTTCGCCGGCAATGTCGAGATGTTCGCCTACCGCACCGACCTGTTCCAGGCGGCCGGCCTGGCCGCGCCGAAGAGCTGGAGCGATGTGGTCAAGGCGGCCGAGGCGCTGAAGGCCAAGGACCCGAGCGTCGCCGGCGTGGTGTTCCGCGGCACCAAGGGCAACCCGATCGTCACCGGCTTCCTGCCGATCTTCTGGGCCCATGGCGGCGAGATCATCGACGGCTCCGGCAAGGCGGCGCTGGCGTCGCCGGCCGGGGTCAAGGCGCTGCAGCAGTTCCTGGCGCTGAAGGCCTTCGCCCCGACCGGGGTCGAGACCTACAACGCCACCGAGGTGCGCGACGCGCTGCAGCAGGGCCGCGCCGCGATGGCGATCGAGGTCTGGCCGGCCTGGGTGCCGTCGCTGGACGACGCCGCCAAGTCGAAGGTGGTCGGCAAGGTCGCGATCGGCCCGGCCCCGGGCGAGACCAAGGGCCCGGCGCCGATGCTGGGCATCTGGCAGGTGGCGGTGCCGTCGGGCGCGCCGAATGCCGAGGGGGCGCAGAAGTTCCTGGCCTTCCTGAACGGCGCCGACATGCAGAAGGAGCTGGCGCTGCGCTTCGGCCTGCCGCCGACGCTGACCGCGCTCTATGCCGACAAGGACCTGGTCGCCAAGTACCGCTGGTACCCGGACCAGCTGAAGGCGCTCGAGGCCGGCGTGTCGCGGCCGCGGATCAAGCAGTGGCCGCAGGTCGAATCGATCCTCGGCGACTACCTGCAGCTGGCCCTGGTCGGCCAAATGGCGCCGGAGGAGGCGCTGACGAAGGCCTCGGCCGACATCGACAAGGCGCTGGCGAAGTAAGGCACGAGGTTACCCTATTCTGTCATCGCCGGGCTTGACCCGGCGATCCAGGGGCCACCAAGAGCGGTGCGTGCGCCCTGGATGCCCGGGTCAAGCCCGGGCATGACAGGATAGGAATTCCGGAAGACTGTTTATCACCCCATGCTCTTCACCGACCGTCGGCAGCTCGTCCTGCTTCTGCTTCCCGCCGCGCTGCTGCTGGTCGTGTTCGCGCTCGCGCCCGTGGTCCAGGTCGCGATCTACTCCTTCCAGGACATCGACTTCGCGGCCGACACCTCGCGCTGGGTCGGCCTCGCCAACTACGCCACTTTGTTCGGCGACTGGTTCTTCCGGGTCGACATCGGCAACACCGTCCAGTTCGCGGTCGTGGCCTCGCTGGTCCAGGTCGGGCTCGGCACCGCCCTCGCGCTGCTGCTGAACCGCGAGTTCCGCGGCCGTGGCGCGGCGCTGTCGGTCGTGGTCTATCCGATGATGCTGTCGACCCTGGTCTGCTCGGCGATCTGGCGGTCCTGGTTCCATTACGATGTCGGGGTGCTGAACGGCGCGCTCGGCTGGCTCGGCCTGCCGCCGGTGGCCTGGCTGTCCGATCCCGGCCTGGCGCTGTGGTCGGTGATGCTGGTCGACACCTGGCAATGGACGCCGATGACGACGTTGATCGTCCTGGCCGGGCTGCAGTCGATCCCGCCCGAGATCGTCGAGGCGGCGCGGACCGACGGCGCCCGGCCCTGGGTGCTGCTGACCCGCATCGTGCTGCCGCTGGTGCGCGGCCAGATCTTCCTGGCCCTGCTGCTGCGCCTGATCGACACCTTCAAGCTGTTCGACAAGGTCTATGCCCTGACCGGCGGCGGCCCCGGCAACGCCACCGAGACGATGTCGATGTATGTCTACCAGAAGGGCTTTAAGTTCTTCGATGTCGGCCTCGCCGCCGCCGCCTCGGTGGTGATGATGGCGATCGCCTGCGCCCTGTGCGCCGTCTATGCCGCCCAGGCGATGCGGGGGTCGACCAGGTGATCCGCCGCGTCCTGCCCACTCTCGGCATCGCCCTGTTCGTGCTGGTCTTCGCCCTGCCGGTGGTGTGGATGATCGGTGCCGCCTTCGAGGACCCGGCCCGCGCCGGCCGCGGCTTCCTGCCGACCGCCCCGACGCTCGACAACATCCGCGCCGTGCTCGACGACGGCTTCCTGGTGCGGTTGAAGAACACCGCCATCGTCGCCTTCGGCGCCACGCTGCTGTCGCTGTTCGCCGGTTTCCTGGCCGCCTATGCGCTGGCCCGGTTCCGCTTCCCCAAGCGGCTCGACATCCTGTTCCTGCTGCTGGTGCTGGTGGTCAAGCTGATGCCGCCGATCGTGGTGGCGCTGCCGCTGCACGCCCTGCTGCTCGATCTCGGCCTGCTCGGCAGCCTGTCCGGGCTGGTGCTGGTCTACCAGCTCTACACGCTGCCCTTCTGCCTGTGGATGCTGCTGGGCTTCGTCCGTGAGGTGCCGGTCGAGATCGAGGCCGCGGCGGCGATCGACGGCGCCGGGCTGGGCCGCCGCCTGTGGCACATCGTGCTGCCGCTGGCCCTGCCCGGGCTGGTGGCGACGCTGATCTTCGCCCTGATCCTGTGCTGGAACGAGTTCCTGTTCGCGCTGCTGTACCTGCAGCGCCCCAGCCGCTTCACCCTGCCGCTCTACGTCGCCACCTTCATCACCGAGGACGAGACGCTGTGGGGCCGGCTGATGGCGATCGGCCTGCTGTCCTCGCTGCCGGTGCTGCTGGTCGCCGGCTACATCCAGAAGCACCTGCTGCGCGGCTTCGCCCACCAGGCCAAATAGCGGCACAGGGGTGCCATCCGCGACCATGGGTTGACGCTGGGCCCCGCGGGGGTCAAAAGCCGCGCATTCCGACGTGACGGAGCGGGCGATGGGCGAGCGGGACCTGACCGGGCGGGCGGTGGCGGATGCCATCCTGGCCGACGTGGCGGCGGAAGTGCAGGCGCTGGGCGAGGCGCATTGGCCGCCGAAGCTGGTGTCGATCACGGTCGGCGACGAAAGCGCGGTCGACGTCTATGTCCGCAACCAGCGGCGCACGGCCGAGGGCGTCGGCATCGCCTTCGAGACCAGGCGGTTGCCGGAGCGGATCACGCAGGAGGAGCTGCGCGCCGCCATCGCCGCGCTGAACGCCGATCCGCAGGTCAGCGGCATCATCCTGCAGCGCCCGGTGCCGAAGCACATCTCGATCAAGGCGATGCAGACGGCGATCCATCCGCTGAAGGATGTCGAGGGCATGAACCCGGCCTCGATCGGCAACATCGTCTACAACGAGCTGGAGCTGGCGCCCTGCACCGCGCTGGCGGCGGTCGAGATGCTGAAGCGCACCGGCCTGCAGCTGGAGGGGCTGGAGGCGGTGGTGATCGGCCATTCCGAGATCGTCGGCAAGCCGATCGCCTTCCTGCTGATGTCGGAAGGGGCGACGGTCACGGTCTGCCATCACATGACCCGCTCGGTCTCGATGCATTCGCGCCGGGCGGACGCGGTGTTCGTCGCCGTCGGCAAGCCGAAGCTGGTCACCGGCGACATGATCAAGCCGGGCGCCGCCGTGATCGACATCGGCATCAACGAGGTGGTGGACGACGACGGCAAGAGCCGGGTGGTCGGCGATGTCGACTATGACAGCGTCGCCCCGGTGGCCGGCTGGATCACCCCGGTGCCGGGCGGCGTCGGGCCGGTGACGGTGGCGGTGCTGATGCGCAACACCGTGGTCGCCACCCGCCGCCAGAAGGCGCATTACGAGGCCCGGCTGGGTGCTTCGACGTTCTGAACTCTGCGCGGCAGGCGTTGCCGTTGGTCACCAAAATCGTATATACAGTATATACGAAAGGAGGCCCCCGAGATGCTGACCCGGCTGTTCAGAAGCGGCAATTCCCTGGCCGTGCGCATTCCCAAGGAGCTGGCCTTCGCCGATGCGGCGCAGGATGTGGAGATCGAGCGCCGCGGTGACAGCCTGATCATCCGGCCGGTGGCGTCCCGCTCGCTGGCCGGGGTGGCGCAGGCCTTCGCGTCCTTCCCGCCGGGCTTCATGGCCGAGGGCCGGGAGCATCACGAGCAGAAGGAGAGGGATTGGGGCCAGGGCAGTGCCAGCTGAGCCATGCGCTACATGCTCGACACCAACATCTGCATCCACCTGATCCAGCGCCATCCGCCGCAGGTGCTCAGCCGCTTCGCGGCGCTGTCCCAGGGGGACGTGGTGATGTCGGTGGTGACGCTGGCCGAGCTGCGCCATGGGGTCGAGCGTGACCCGTCGACGAAGCCGCAGGCCGAGCAGGCGGTAGACCGGCTGCTCGACTTCATTCCGGCCCAGCCCTTCGACACGGACGCGGCGGTCCGCTACGGCGAGCTGGCCGCCGCCGTCCGCGACCGCCGGCGTGACGTGCTGGACCGACTGATCGCGGCCCATGCCCTCAGCCTCGGGGTAGTCCTGGTCACCAATAACGAGGCCGATTTCAACCTTTATTCCGGCCTGACAGTGGAGAACTGGGCGAAGCCCTGACCCGGCCGCAACCCAGCGGCGCATGGAGACAAGGTGCCAGCGGCCGTCCGCGGGTTTAAACCCGACATATGACGGCATCGGACCGAGTCCCTGACCAGCCCCAATTCGTGACGGAGCGGGATCCGCGGCTGCGCGTGATCATCCCGATGATCGTCGCCGTCGCCTTCCTGATGGAGCAGCTCGACTCCACCATCATCACCACCGCCATCCCGGACATGGCCGTCAGCCTGGACACCACGCCGCTGCGGCTGAATCTGGCGGTGACGACCTATGTCCTGACCCTGGCCGTGTTCATCCCGGTCAGCGGCTGGTTCGCCGACCGGTTCGGCGCCCGCCGGATCTTCGCCCTGGCGCTCGGCATCTTCACCCTGGGCTCGGCGCTGTGCGGCATGGCCGACAGCTTCGGCATGCTGCTGGCGATGCGGGTGCTGCAGGGGCTGGGCGGCGCCATGATGACGCCGGTGGGCCGGCTGATCCTGCTGCGCAGCTTCCCGCGGGCGCAGCTGGTCACGGCCATGACCTACATGACCCTGCCGGCGATCCTGGGGCCGGTGATCGGGCCGCTGCTCGGCGGCGTCCTCACCACCTACACGTCCTGGCGCTGGATCTTCTACGTCAACGTGCCCTTCGGCTGCGTCGGCATCCTGGCGGCACTGCACTATTTCGATGACGTCAAGGGCGAGACGGTGACGCCGTTCGACTATCCGGGCTTCATCATGGTCGGGCTCGGCGTCGCCCTGCTGCAATACGGGCTGGAGAATATCGGCCGCCCGACCATTCCGGTCCTGGCGATCGCGGCGGTGCTGGTCGCCGCCATCCTGTTGCTGCTGGCCTTCGGCCGCTATGCCCGCAAGCGGGCGAACCCGGCGGTCGACATGACGCTGTTCCGGCTGCGCTCCTTCTGGGTCGGCACCCTGGCCGGCGGGCTGTGCCGCGTCGGGCTGAACGGCGTGCCCTTCCTGCTGCCGCTGATGCTGCAGGTCGGCTTCGGCTTCAGCCCGGTGGTGTCGGGGTCGCTGACCTTCGTCAGCAGCCTGGGCGCGCTGATGATCCGGCCGACGCTGTCGCCGATGCTGCGCCACCTCGGCTTCGACCGGGTGCTGATCATCAGCGCCGGGCTCGGCGCCGTCGCCATCGCCGGCTTCGCCCTGATGCGGCCGGACACGCCGCACTGGGTGCTGCTGGGCTACATCTTCTTCTTCGGCCTGCTGCGGTCGATGCAGTTCATGACCTCGAACACCCTGTCCTATGCCGACATGCCGGCCGAACGGCTCAGCCGCGCCACCAGCCTGGGCGGCGTGTTGCAGCAGCTCAGCGTCAGCTTCGGCGTCTCGATGGGCGCGATGCTGCTCGGCCTGGTCAGCTTCGAAAGCCATGTGCTGACGCCGGAACGCTTCCATGAGGCGTTCCTGCTGATGGCGGTGATCCCGCTGCTGTCGATCCCGGGCTTCCTGTACCTGCGGCCGGAGGACGGCGCCCAGGTCAGCGGCCACGAGCGGAAGTAACGGCAACCTAAACCAAGGCCAGAAGCGCCGGTCACGTGTTCGCCGCCGCCATGATGACGTTGCTTCGCCAACGAAGGCCACGTGGCTGCGTCACGGTGGGTAGGGTACTATTGGAACACGATCGTCGAGGGTGTCAGGGGAGCAGGCACGCGAATGCGTTGGTTCTCGGGGCTACGCCGCGGCGATCCTTCGAAGATGCAGTCCGGCCCGCAGAGCGAGGCGCCGGCGCCGGACCGCCTGATTCTGTTCCTGCTGTTCGACGCACTCCCCACGCCGGACCTGACGGCGATCCGGCAGGACATCGCCGGTATCGAGCCATTGTCGACACCGGTGGATGGTTCGGCGGCTCCGGGCGCGACACTGACGATCTCTTTCGGCAACCACAGCTTCGCTCTTACGGGGATCGATGCACTGGTGCCTGCGGACAGTTCGCAGAACGCCATCGACACCTCCAACTGGTCGGCCGACGACAAGGGGCCGCTGCGCCGTCATCGGGCACACATGATCTGCGCCTATGCGGGGATAGAGGCCGATCCGACCGAACAGTTCATCGCGGCCCTGAAGGTGGCGGCCGCCTTCCTTCGCTATGGGCTGATCGGCGTGGTCGACACCGCCGCTTGGAACTGTTTGCCACCGAGGGCGATCACCGCGTCGCTGGTGGCCGACTTCCTGAATGGGGCGCGACAGACCATCCCGGTCGCGATCTGGACCGGCTTCGTGAAGTTTTCCCGGCCCGACGGCCTGATCTGGTTCTGCTCGAAGGGGTTCCACCGCTGGGGGGCACCGGACTTCGCCCTGCTCGGGGCGGAGGGAGAGGGCGAGGCCGCCGTCGACATCTTCTCCGCGCTGCTGGGCTATGTCCGAAGCACGGGCACGCGCCTCTCGCCCGGCGACACAGCGGATCTCGGAGGCGTGCCGCTGCGCTTCAGCCCGGTGCGCGAATATGCGGAGTATCTGGACGGCCCCGGCGGAACCCTGGTCATCGAGCGAGTTGCCTCGCCGCGCTGACGGCCGCTCAGCGCTTCGGCGGCTTTGACGGAGACTTTCCGCGAGGCGGCGCCGGCACCTTCACCGGGCGGCCGGTCCCGTGCCGGGGGCGGCGCCGGTGCCTTGCGCGGCAGGTCAGGCTGCCGCGGCGGCGACGGGGATCGCGAGCGTCGACCAGACATCGCGCAGCGCCTCGACCAGCCGCGCCATCTGCAGGTCGTCATGCAGCGGCGTCGGGGTGATGCGCAGCCGCTCCGCGCCGCGCGGCACGGTCGGGTAGTTGATCGGCTGGACGTAGATCCGGTGCCGGTCCAGCAGCAGGTCGCTGGCCGCCTTGCACAGCCGGGCGTCGCCGACGAAGACCGGCACGATGTGGCTGGCCGACGGCATCACCGGCAGGCCGGCGGCGCGCAGTTGGCGCTTCAGCGTCGCCGCCCGCTCCTGGTGCCGCTCGCGCTCGGCGCCGCTGGCCTTGAGGTGGCGGATCGCGGCCAGCGCTCCGGCCGCCACCACCGGCGGCAGCGAGGTGGTGAAGATGAAGCCCGGGGCGTGGCTGCGCAGCGCGTCGACCAGCATGGAAGATCCGGCGACATAGCCGCCCATCACGCCGAAGGCCTTGCCCAGCGTGCCCTCGATCACGGTCAGGCGGCGGGTCAGCCCGTCGCGCTCGGCGATGCCGCCGCCGCGCGGGCCGTACATGCCGACGGCGTGGACCTCGTCGAGATAGGTCATGGCGCCGTGCCGGTCGGCGACGTCGCAGATCTCGGCGATCGGCGAGATGTCGCCGTCCATCGAATAGACGCTCTCGAACGCCACCAGCTTCGGCCGGGTCGCCGGATATTCCGACATCAACCGGTCCAGGTCGGCCGGGTCGTTGTGGCGGAAGATCCGCTTCTCGCAGCCGGAATGGCGGATGCCGGCGATCATCGAGGCGTGGTTCAGCGCGTCGGAGAACACGACGCAGCCGGGGATCAGCTTGGCCAGGGTGGACAGCGAGGCGTCGTTGGAGACGAAGCCGGAGGTGAAGAGGAGCGCCGCTTCCTTGCCGTGCAGGTCGGCCAGCTCGGCCTCCAGCGCCCGGTGATAGATATGGGTGCCGGAGATGTTGCGGGTGCCGCCGGCGCCGGCGCCGCAGCGGTCCAGCGCCTCGTGCATCGCCGCCAGCACCGCCGGGTGCTGGCCCATGCCGAGATAGTCGTTCGAGCACCAGACGGTGACGTCCGGCGCGCCGTCGAGGCCGTGATGGGCGGCGCGCGGGAAGGCTCCGGCGTGGCGTTCGAGCTCGGCGAAGATCCGGTAGCGGCCTTCGGCCTTCAGGGTTTCGATCGCCGTCCTGAAGATGTTCTCGTAGTCCATTCCACCGTCTCGCCGTGCCTCGGGCCGGGGCCCGGGCGGAAAGTGTAGCGCATCTATTGCCGCCGCGTGAAATGGCACCATAGTCGAACCGTGCCGAGAGGTGAGGCCCGGGGCGGCTTCGGCGGCGATCCGCCGCATGATGCGGAAAAATCTCGCGGCCCCTGTCGGGAAGCGCCTCGCCCGTCCGTCCTCGGGGCATCATCAACGGAGGAGGCCGCTTTGGCCCAGATCACCCAGAAGATCACGCCGTTCCTATGGTTCCTTGACGGCAAGGCCGAGGAAGCGGTCGAGTTCTACGTCTCGGTCTTCGACAATTCGCGGATCACCTCCGTGCTGCGCAACGGCGACACCATGTCGGGGCCGAACGGCACCGCCCTGACCGTCGGCTTCCAGCTCGAGGGCCAGGACTTCACCGCCATCAACGGCGGCGGGGACTTCAAGTTCTCCTGGGCCGTCTCCTTCGTCGTCCGTTGCGCGAACCAGGAGGAGGTCGACCGGTTCTGGGCCCGCCTGGTCGAGGGCGGCGGCGAGCACAGCCAGTGCGGCTGGCTGAAGGACCGGTACGGCCTTTCGTGGCAGATCACGCCCGACATCCTGATCCAACGGACCCACGACCCCGATCCGGTGAAGGCGACCCGGGTGTTCCAGGCGATGCTGCAGATGACCAAGATCGACATCGCCGCCGTGGAGCGGGCCTATCGGGGAGAGGACTGAGCGCATCGCTACGGCCGTAACCATCCGCCGCTGGGGAAACTCGCCCCGTTCATGCGACGAAGAGTGTCCCCGGCGGGCTTTGCGCCCGCCGGCTTCGGCGGCATGATCCCCAGGCGTGGGGTCGCAGGGACGGGTTGGTTCGATGACGGTGCAGGAAGCGGCGGCGCGGATGGCGATGACCCCGCGCGGCCGGAAGAAGCGCGAGGCGATCCTCGACGCCGGGGTCAAGGTGTTCATGGCCGAGGGCTACGCCGCCAGCATGGACCGGGTGGCGGCCGAGGCCGGCGTCGCCAAGCAGACCCTGTACAGCCATTTCGGCAGCAAGGAGGGCCTGTTCCATGCCCTCTTCGACCGCTACAAGCAGCAGTCGCTGGGCGGGCTCGACCCGGCGGGCGACCTGGCGGCCGAGCTCGCCACCTTCGGCGAGCACATGCTGCGCCGGATCTTCGACCCCGAAATCCTCGGCGTGCAGCGGTTGATGATCGCCCAGGCGGCCGCTTTTCCGGACCTGGCGCGGATCGTCTACGAGGCCGGCCCGGGCCGCGTCCGAGCGGGGCTGGTGGACTTCCTGCAGGCCCGGATCGCGGCCGGGGTGCTCGATCCCACGGATCCGGTGGCCGCAGCGGACGACCTGATGGCGCTGCTGCAGGGCAGCCGGCGGCAGCGCATCCTGTTCGGGGTCGAGCCGGCGCCCGAGCCGGACGAGCTGCGGGGCATCGCCGAACGCGCTGTGACAATCTTTTTGCGCGCCTATACAACACGTTAAGGTCTTGTTTCGGCCCCTTGTTTCGCCGCAATTCCTGCTTACCTCCGAGGGAGATGGGGCACGGAGGAGGAAGCAGATGGCGAAGTTCCGCTATTGGGGCGTGTCGGTTCTGCTCAGCCTGGGCCAGGCCGACCTCGCCGTGGCGACCGAGCGGCCGCCCTATGACGACGCCCTGGCCGCCTATCTCGGCTCGGCCCGCGCGGCCAATGACGACACCGCCCTGGCCCCGCTCTATTTCTACCGCCCCGACAGCTTTGCCCGGGTCACCTTCATCGGCCATGTCGCGCCGGATGCGGTGCCGTCCTGGCGCGGCGTCGCCATCGACGGCGTCTGGCAGCCGGCGGTGACGCCGGACGACCTCGCCCCGCTGCTGCTGCCCGACACCGGCTGGGCGGCGGCGGACGAGGCGACGCGCGAGGCGATCGCCGTGCGCTGGGTCGAGGAGATCGTGCTGGCCGGCGAGGTGCTGAAGAGCGGCGCCGACCTGGTGCCGCCCGCGCCGGACGGCGCCGTCGTCCCCGCCGCCGCCCGCACCCTGCCCGACGGCTCGATCGAGGTCAGCGGCTGGGTGTCGCATCTCAGCATCGCCGGCGAGATCGCCGACCCCTTCACCGTCCGGCTGGCGCCGGACGGGACGGTGCTGGCGTAGCTACCCCTCCACCCCCAGCTCCTGGCCCACCAGCGTGACCCAGTAGGTCGAGCCCAGCGCCAGGATCTTGTCGTTGAAGTCGTAATGCGGCGTGTGGACGTAGTGGTAGCTGCCGTCCGGGTTGATGCCGTTGCCGATCATGATGAAGGCGCCGGGCCTCTTCTCCAGCATGAAGGAGAAGTCCTCGGCGCCGGTGATCAGCGGGATGCGGGTCGCGACCTTGTCGTCGCCGACGATCCTGCCCGCCACGCCGGCGGCGATGTCGGTCTGCTCCGGATGATTCACCAGGGTCGGGTAGCGGCGGTCGTAGTGCACCGCGGCGGTGCAGCCATAGGTCGCCGCCAGCCCTTCGGCGGTCTCGCGCAGCCGGCGCTCGATGGTGTCGCGCACCTGGGGCGAATAGCTGCGCGCCGTACCGCTCACCACCACCTCGGGCGGGATGATGTTGGGCGAACCGGCGGAGCCGCCGGAGATGTGGCCGACGCTGATCACCGCCGGCTCGACCGACGGGATGTTGCGGCCGACGATGGCCTGGATCGCCAGGATGAAATGCGCCAGCACCACGGTCGGGTCGGTCGCCAGATGCGGGGCGGAGCCGCCATGGCCGCCGGTGCCGCCGAAGCGGACAGTCCAGGTGTCGGCCGCCGCCATCATCGGGCCGGGGCGGATGCCGAATTCGCCGACCGCGCGGCCCGGATTGTTGTGCATGCCGTAGACGGCATCGGCCGGGAAGCGGTCGAACAGCCCTTCCTCGACCATCAGCCGGCCGCCGCCCTGGCCCTCCTCGGCCGGCTGGAAGATGAAATGCACCGTGCCGGCGAAGTCCCGGTTCTCCGACAGGTAGCGGGCGGCGCCCAGCAGCATGGCGGTGTGGCCGTCATGGCCGCAGGCATGCATCTTGCCGGGCACGGTCGAGGCATAGGGCAGGCCGGTCTTCTCCTCGATGAACAGCGCGTCCATGTCGGCGCGCAGCGCCACCGCCCGGTTGCCGGGCCGGGTGCCCTTCAGCGTGCCGACCACGCCGGTCTTGGCGATGCCCTCCTGTGTCTCGATGCCCCAGCCGCGGAGCGTCTTCGCCACCAGCGCCGCGGTGCGCACCTCCTCGAAGCCGGTCTCCGGATGGGCATGGATGTCGCGGCGGATCGCGATCAGCTCGTCCTCATAGCCCTTGATCTCGGCCAGGACGTCCTTCGGCTCGGCGGTCACGGTCGTTCCCCTTTGGTTGCGGCTTGGCACGTAGGACATTTGCAGGTTTTTCGGCCCGCGCCCAGGGGCGGCGGGCAGTCCGTGTGCACATCGGTTGCGTTCCGGCCCGTGCCGCGCCAGGATCGCGCCCTTCGTCGGGGAGGACCGCCGCGTGATCCTGGATTTCGGCTCGATCAACATGGACCTGGTGATGGCGGTGGCGGCGCTGCCGCGGCCGGGCGAGACCGTGCTGTGCGACGGCTACGTCACCAAGCCCGGCGGCAAGGGGTCGAACCAGGCGGTGGCGGCGGCGCGGGCCGGGGCACGGGTGGCGATGGCCGGCGCGGTCGGCGATGACGGCTTCGGCCAGGTGATGCGCGCGACCCTGGCGAAGGAGGGCATCGACACCGGCCTGATCGCCACCAGCGACCGGCCGACCGGCGTCGCCTATATCTGCGTCGACGCCAAGGCCGAGAACTTCATCGCCGTCGGCAGCGGCGCCAATCTCGCGGTCCGCGCCGACCAGGTGCCGGACGACCGGCTGACCCCGGACACGCTGCTGGTGCTGCAGATGGAGCTGCCGCCGGAGCAGAACTGGGCGCTGCTGCAGCGCGCCCGAGCCCGCGGCTGCCGCGCCATCCTCAACGTCGCCCCGGCCGCTGCGGTGCCCGAGGCGGCGCTGCGCGACCTCGACCTCCTGGTGGTGAACGAGCACGAGGCGCTGGCGATCGCCGGCGGGCTCGGCCTCGACACGTCCAGCCCCCGGGCCGCGGCCCAGGCGCTCAGCGGCCGGATGAACCTGACCTGTGTCGTCACCCTCGGCGGCGAGGGCGCGATCGCAGTCGGTCCGGAGGCAGGTTTCGCCGTACCGGCGCTGCCGATCCAGCCGGTCGACACCACCGGCGCCGGCGACACCTTCACCGGCGTGCTGGCGGCCGGGCTCGATGCCGGGCTGCCACTCGACCAGGCGCTGCGTCGGGCCTCGACCGGCGCTGCCCTGGCCTGCCTCGCCCTCGGCGCGCAGGAGAGCATGCCGACCGCCGCGGCGATCGACGCCGCCCTGCCGCGGCTGGGGCCGACCACGTCGATCGGATAGCAGCCTAGGTTTCTTCCGGCTCGGTCGTGAACAGCAGCGGATAGCCCAGCTTGCGGGCGGCATCGGTCGCCCGCGTCGCCTTGGTCTCGGCGACCTCCTTGGGATAGACCGCGATGACGCAGACGCCGCGCCGATGCGCCGTCATCATCACCCGATAGGCTTGGTCCTCGCTCATCCGGAACTCGCCCTTCAGCACCACGACCACGAATTCGCGCGGCGTGTAGTCGTCGTTCAGCAGGATGACCTTGTGCAGCCGCGGCCGCTGCGTCTTCGGCCGGGTGTCGATGCGGGGCTTGTTCGTGGTGTCGCTCATCGGCTGCTCCTGGCTGGCGCAGCTACGGAAAACGGCCGCAGCTTGTCACGCTCGGCACCGCCCGTCCACCGCCCGTCCACCGCCCGGGGCAGCGGCCGGTTGCCGCCCCTGCGCCTGCACCGGGTTGCCCCGGCGCCGCGGACGGACCACTATCGGAGTTTCGCCATCCCAGCCAGCGCAAGACGAGACCGACCGATGCCCGTCATCAATTCGATCGCCGCCCGCAAGGAGGAGATGACCGCCTGGCGGCGCGACCTCCACGCCCATCCCGAGCTCGGCTTCGAGGAGGTGCGGACCTCGGCCATCGTGGCGGAGAAGCTGGCCTCCTGGGGCATCGAGGTGCATCGCGGCCTGGCCAAGACCGGGGTCGTCGGCGTGCTCAAGGGGCGGACGGACGGCGGCCGCACCATCGGCCTGCGCGCCGACATGGATTGCCTGCCGATGCAGGAGGTCAACGACTTCGCTCACAAATCGACCGCGCCCGGCAGGATGCATGCCTGCGGCCATGATGGCCACACCACCATGCTGCTCGGCGCGGCGCAGTACCTGGCCGAGACGCGGAACTTCGACGGCACCGTGCACTTCATCTTCCAGCCGGCGGAGGAAGGCGGCGGCGGTGGCGATGTGATGGTCCGGGAGGGCCTGTTCGACCGCTTCCCCTGCGACGAGGTCTACGGCCTGCACAACTGGCCGCTGCTGCCGGCCGGCACGGTCGGGGTGCGGCCGGGCCCGATGATGGCAGCGGCCGACATGTTCGACATCAGGATCCACGGCGTCGGCGGCCATGCCGCGATTCCTCAGACCGCCAAGGACCCGGTGGTGATCGCGGCGCAGCTGGTCGGCGCGCTGCAGACCCTGGTCAGCCGCAACACCAACCCGATGGATGCGGCGGTGCTGTCGATCACCCAGATCCACACCGGCAGCACCCACAACGTGATCCCGGACGAGGCCTATCTGAACGGCACGGTGCGGACCTTCCGGCCCGAGGTGCAGGCGATGATGGTCGCCGGCATCCGGCGGATCGTCGACGGCATCGCCGCCGCCTTCGACGTCGTGATCGACATCGACTACCAGTACGGCTACCCGGCGACGGTGAACCATGCCGAGCAGGCTGAGACCGCGGCGCGGGTGGCGGAGACGGTGGTCGGCGAGGGCAATGTCCAGCGCGACGTCGAGCCGTCGCTGGGCGGCGAGGATTTCGCCTATCTGCTGAACGCCCGGCCGGGGGCCTATCTGTTCCTCGGCCAGGCCGGCGGCGCCTCGGGGGCGATGATCCACAACCCGCATTACGACTTCAACGACGAGGTCCTGCCGCTCGGCGCCTCGCTGCTGGCGGGCCTGGTCGAGACCCAGCTGAAGGCGGGGTGACGGCGGCCGTCCGGCCGACGCTTCGGCCGGTTCAGAATTCGATCGCCCGAACTGACACCTGCTTTCCACTCTCCCCCTCCCCCTACCCCCTCCCGCGGGGGGTGTATGGACCGGGGAGATGGTGAACAGGTGTTCGGGGAGATGGTGAACACTTTCGGCATGAGGCGAAGGAGGTCGCATGCCGTTTCAGGAGTGTTCGCGCATGTCGCAACGGGAGGAGTTTTGCCGCTTGGCGCAGACGCCGGAGGCGAATGTATCGGAGCTGTGCCGTCGGTTCGGTGTCGGCCGAACAGCGGGGTACAAGTGGCTGGAGCGCTACCGGGAGCAAGGTCCGGAGGGCTTGGCGGACCGATCGCGTCGGCCGCAGGTCAGTCCGGGGCAGACGTCGGCGGAGCTGGAGGCGCGGGTGCTGGCGGAGCGGGCGGCGCATCCGGCCTGGGGTGGTCGGAAGATCGGCCGTGTGCTGGAGCGGGAGGGTCTGGTGCCGCCGGCGGTTTCGACGATCACCGAGATCTTGCGCCGGCACGGGAAGCTGGACGGGCCGCGGGCGGGAGAGCGGCGCGACTGGGTGCGGTTCGAGCATGCGGCGCCGAACGATCTGTGGCAGATGGACTTCAAGGGCCACTTCGCGCTGGAGGCGGGGCGCTGCCATCCGCTGACGGTGCTGGACGACCATTCCCGCTACGCGCTGGGACTGGAGGCTTGCGGCGACGAGGTAAGCGAGACCGTGCAGACCCGGCTGGAGCGGGTGTTCCGGCGCTGCGGCCTGCCTTGGCGGATGCTGATGGACAACGGCTCGCCCTGGGGCACGGGCGGCCCGGCGCGGTACACGGTGCTGACCGTCTGGCTGCTCGACCTGGGCATCGCGGTGAGCCACGGCCGGCCTTACCATCCCCAGACCCAGGGCAAGGACGAGCGCTTCCACCGCACGCTCAAGGCCGAGGTGCTCGACGGCTACCGGTTCCGGGACCTCACCCAGGCCCAGGCCGCCTTCGACGCCTGGCGCGAGGTCTACAATACCCATCGGCCGCACCAGGCGATCCAACTCGAGACGCCCTCCAAGCGCTATCAGGTGAGCCCGCGGTCCATGCCCGAGACCATCGCCCCGCCCGACTACGAGCCCGAGGCCCAGCTCCGCAAGGTGCAGGACACCGGCTGGATCAGCTTCAAGGGCCAGAAGATCAACTGTTCGAAAGCCTTCGTCGGCCGCCGCGTCGCGCTCCGCGCCACCGACACCGATGGACTCTTCGACCTGTGCTATCGCAGCCATGTTCTGGCGCAGGTCGACCTGCGCCAGAACATGGTCCAACCTGTTCACCATGTCCCCGAACAGGTGTCCACCTTGTCCCCGGTCTAAACAACGGGAGGGGGCAGGGGAGGGGGTTTCAATGACGGGAGCCGGCGTGGAATCGGCCAAGATTTCTGCGGGACCGGTACTGACGCTCCACATCAATTCCATCGGCGCCAACCCCCTCCCCCTTCCATCCTCCCCCTCCCGCAAGGAGAGGGGGAGGATGTGTCCAGCCCGGATAGAGAGGTAACAGAATAGCCCGGATAGATGGGTGACAGCTCTAATTTGGCAGGGAGGGCCTGCCGATGCCTTGGGAAGAGAGCTGTGCCATGGATCAGAGAGTGTGGTTGATCGGGGACTGGCTGGGCGGGGAGTGGACGGTGTTGGAGCTGTCGGAGCGGTACGGGATCAGCCGGAAGACGGCGTACAAATGGATCGATCGGTATCGGTCGGAGGGGTCGGCGGGGCTGTTGGAGCGGAGCCGGGCGCCGCGGGCGCACGGCCGATCGACGCCGGTGGAGCTGGCGGCGGCGATCATCGAGCAGAAGATGGCGCGGCCGAGCTGGGGTCCGCGCAAGATCATCGCGAAGCTGGAGGAGCGCTATCCGGAGGCGGCCTGGCCGGTGCCGTCGACGGCGGGCGAGATCCTGAAGCGGGAGGGACTGGTGCAGCCGCGGCGTCGGCGCCATCGGGTGCCGCCGACGCTGGGCGGCCTGACCCTGGCGGAGCGGCCGAACCATGTCTGGGCGACAGACCACAAGGGCTGGTTTCGGCTGGGCAATGGCGAGCGGTGCGAGCCTCTGACGATCGGCGACGGCTATGCGCGGTATCTGCTGGGGCTGACGGCGGGCGACAGCACCCGCGGCGAGGAGGCGCGAGAGGAGTTCGAGCGGAGCTTCGAGGAGAATGGTCTGCCGGAGATCATGCGGTCGGACAACGGTTCGCCGTT
>NZ_JBQJIK010000140.1:0-8979 GCF_052078665.1 Inquilinus sp. CA228
CCGGCGGCATCGACTCGATCTATGGCGGCGGCGGCACCGACGTCCTGAACGGGGTGGCGGGGAACGACAACCTCAATGGCGGGGCCGGCACCGACACGCTCGGCGGCGGCGACGGCAATGACACCCTTTCGGGGAATGACGGCAACGACATCCTCCGCGGCGGCGTCGGCACCGACTACCTGTACGGCGGGACCGAGAACGACCGGATCGAGACCGGTGGCGGCGGCAACGACTACGGCTATGGTGGCGACGGCACCGACACCCTGGTCGGGGCGGCCGATGTCGAGAGCCTTTATGGCGACGCCGGCAACGACACCCTCAGCGGGGCGGCCGGCAACGACTCGCTCTATGGCGGAGCCGACACCGACGTCCTCCGGGGCGATGCCGGGGCCGACTACCTCGATGGCGGCACCGGCGTCGACACCGCCAGCTACTACACCGGCTCGGTCGGTGTCGTGGTCAGCCTTTCCAGCGGAACCGGCAGCGGTGGCGAAGCGCAGGGCGATACCCTGACCGGCATCGAAAACCTCACCGGCAGCCAGGGCGGCGACAGCCTCTACGGCGACGCCGGCGCCAATGTGCTGCAGGGGTGGAACGGCAACGACGCCCTCTTCGGCAGGGCCGGCAACGACGTCCTCAGCGGCGGGGCGGGGGCTGACGCGCTTGAGGGCGCCGAGGGCACCGACACCGCGAGCTACTACACTGGCTCGGTCGGGATCCTGGTCAGCCTCGCCAGCGGCATCGGCGGCGGCGGCGAAGCGCAGGGCGATACCCTGACCGGCATCGAGAACCTTTCCGGCAGCCAGGGCAATGACAGCCTCTACGGCAACGCCGGCGCCAATGTCCTGCAGGGCTGGAACGGCAATGACGCCCTCATCGGCAGGGCCGGCAAGGACACGCTCACCGGCGGCGCCGGGGCCGACAGCTTCACCTTTACGGCCCTGAGCGACAGCGTGGTCGGGGCCAATGCCGACCGGATCACTGACTTCAACCACGCCCAGGGCGATCGCATCGATCTGTCGGTGATCGACGCCAGCACTGCCGTCGCCGGCAACCAGGCCTTCGCCTTCATCGGCTCGGGCCTCTACACCGGCGTCGCCGGCCAGCTGCGCTACAGCCAGGTGGCGGGCGTCACCACCATCGCCGGCGACGTCAACGGCGACGGCGCGTCCGACTTCCACATCCAGCTGACCGGCGCCATCGCCCTGGTGTCGGGCGACTTCGTGCTGTAGCGGCCGGCATCAGGCCGACATGACAATGCCCGCCCCGGAAGGGGCGGGCATTTGTCTGATCGGAGCGTCGGGCCTCAGCCCTGGGCGGCGACGGCGATGCCCTTGCCTTCCAGCAGCTCTTGCAGCTCGCCGGTCTGGAACATCTCGCGGACGATGTCGCAGCCGCCGACGAACTCGCCCTTGACGTAGACCTGCGGGATGGTCGGCCAGTTCGAGAATTCCTTGACGCCCTGGCGCAGGCCGGGGTCGGTCAGGATGTCGATGCCCTTGAACGGCACGCCGAGATGGGTCAGCACCTGCACCACCGCGGCGGAGAAGCCGCATTGCGGGAACACCGGGGTGCCCTTCATGTAGACGACGACGTCGGTGCCGGCGATGTCGCTGCGGATGCGCTCGAAGACGGGATTGTCCATGGGATACTCGCTGGCTGAGGGTCAGGCTTCGGCGGCGGCGGTGGTGTGCAGCATCAGCGCGTGCAACTCGTTGCCCATCCGGCCGCCGAGGGCCTGATAGACCATCTGGTGCTGCTGCACGCGGCTCTTGCCGGTGAAGGCCGGGCTGGTGACGTAGGCGGCATAGTGGTCGCCGTCGCCGCGCAGATCCTCGATCCGCACCTCGGCGCCGGGCAGGCCGTCCTTGATCAGGCGGACGATCTCCGCCGGGTCCATCGCCATCTCATGCCTCTCCCGACTGCACGATGTCGGTCATGTATCCGGGCAGCCACGCCTCGTTGACGCGGCGCAGTTCAGCCACCGATATGGCACTGCCGTCCTTGCGCTTCAACACGTCGCCGCCGGTGCGCCCGATGATTTGCGCCGGCACGCCGGCCGCACGGGCCCGCGCCAGCAGTGCCTCACCATCGGACACGGTCACCAGATAGCGGCCCTGGTCCTCGCCGAACAGCAGCCCGGCTTCGGCCGGCAGATCCACCGTGGCGCCGATCCGCCCGGCCATCGCCATCTCCGCCAGGGCGACATAGAGGCCGCCGTCGGACAGGTCGTGGCAGGCGGTGGCCGAGCCGTCCTGGATCAGCGCGCGGACGAGATCGCCGTTGCGGCGCTCGGCCGCCAGATCGACGGGCGGCGGCGCGCCGTCCTCGCGGCCATGGATCTCGCGGGCATACAGCGAGACGCCGAGATGGCCCTTGGTTTCGCCAATCAGGACAATGGCTTCGCCGGCGGTCTTGAAGCCGAGCCGGACATGGCGCCCGCCGGCCTGGATGAGGCCGACGCCGCCGATCGCCGGGGTCGGCATGATGCCTTCGCCCGAGGTCTCGTTATAGAGCGATACGTTGCCGGAAACGACCGGGAAATCAAGGGCTAAGCAGGCGGCCTTCATACCTTGGATGCAGCCGACGAACTGGCCCATGATCCGCGGCTTCTCGGGGTTGCCGAAGTTCATGTTGTCGGTGATCGCCAGCGGCAGGGCGCCGGTGGCGGTCAGGTTCCGCCACGCCTCGGCGACGGCCTGGGCGCCGCCGGCCTCGGGGTCGGCCAGGCAGTAGCGCGGGGTGCAGTCGGTGGTGATGGCCAGGATCTTGCCGGTGCCGTGCACCCGAACCAGCGCCGCATCGGCCTGGCCGGACAGGGCGACGGTGTCGGCGCCGACCTGGCTGTCATACTGCTCCCAGATCCAGCGCTTGGAGGCGAGGTCGGGGCAGGCCAGCAGGCGGGTCAGCACCGCCTCCGGCGCCTCCGGCAGGGGCAGGGACGCGGCCGGGATCTCCGGCTGCTTCGGCGTCGGCTCCCACGGCCGGGTGTAGTTCGGCGAGGCGTCGACCAGCTCCGCCACCGGCATGTCGGCCCAGACCATGCCGTGCATCTTCAGCATCATGCGGCCGGTGTCGGTGACCCGGCCGATCACGGCGAAGTCCAGCTCCCATTTGCGGAAGATCGCCTCGGCCTCGGCCTCGCGGCCGGGCTTCAGCACCATCAGCATCCGCTCCTGGCTCTCCGACAGCATGATCTCGTAGGGGACCATGCCGGTCTCGCGCTGCGGCACGTGGTCGAGGTCAAGCTCGATGCCGCAGCCGCCCTTGCTCGCCATTTCGACCGAGGACGAGGTCAGGCCGGCCGCGCCCATGTCCTGGATGGCGACGATGGCGTCGGTCGCCATCAGCTCCAGGCAGGCCTCGATCAGCAGCTTCTCGGTGAAGGGGTCGCCGACCTGCACGGTCGGGCGCTTCTCCTCCGACGCCTCGTCGAACTCGGCCGAGGCCATGGTGGCGCCGTGGATGCCGTCGCGGCCGGTCTTGGAGCCGACATAGACCACCGGGTTGCCGATGCCGCCGGCGGCCGAATAGAAGATCTTGTCGGTGCCGGCCACGCCCACGGTCATGGCGTTGACCAGGATGTTGCCGTTATAGGAGGCGTGGAAGTTGGTCTCGCCGCCCACCGTCGGCACGCCGACGCAGTTGCCGTAGCCGCCGATGCCAGCGACGACGCCGGCCACCAGGTGCCGGGTCCTGGCGTGGTCCGGGCTGCCGAAGCGCAGCGCGTTCATGTTCGCCACCGGCCGCGCGCCCATGGTGAACACGTCGCGCAGGATGCCGCCGACGCCGGTCGCGGCGCCCTGATACGGCTCGATGAAGCTCGGGTGGTTGTGGCTCTCCATCTTGAAGATGGCGGCCTGGCCGTCGCCGATGTCGATCACGCCGGCATTCTCGCCGGGGCCGCAGATCACCCAGGGCGCGGTGGTCGGCAGCTGCTTCAGCCAGCGGCGCGACGATTTGTAGGAGCAGTGCTCCGACCACATCACCGAGAAGATGCCGAGCTCGGTCAGCGTCGGCATCCGGCCCATGATCGTCTGGGTCAGGGCGAACTCGTCGGCGGTCAGGCCGAACTCCGCCGCCAGCGCCTGCGTGACCTCGGGTTCCGCCGGTCGATTGGTCGGGGGGGCGTTGGACGGATGAGTCATGAAAGGATCTGCGCCAGGCCTTCGAACATGGCGCGGCCGTCGGTGTTGCCGTGCTCCGGCTCCGCGGCGCGCTCGGGATGGGGCATCATGCCGAGCACCCGCCGGTTCTCGGACAGGATGCCGGCGATGTCGTTCAGGCTGCCGTTCGGGTTGCCGCGGCCGTCCTGGTCGGCGATGTAGCGGAAGGCGACGCGGTCCTCGTCCTCCAGCCGCTTCAGCGTGTCCGGATCGGCGAAGTAGCAGCCGTCATGGTGCTGGATCGGGATCCGCACCGTCTGCCCGGCATTGTAGCCGCGGGTGAACGGGCTGTTCGAGGTCTCGACCCGCATCGCCACGGGGCGGGAGACGAATTTCAGCCCGGCATTGCGCAGCAGGGCGCCGGGCAGCAGCCCTGCCTCGGTCAGGATCTGGAAGCCGTTGCAGATGCCGACGGTGGGCACGCCGCGGGCCACCGCCTGGCGGATCGCGCCCATGATCGGCGACTGCGCCGCCATGGCGCCGGAGCGGAGATAGTCGCCGTAGGAGAAGCCGCCGGGGATGGCGATCAGGTCGGTCGGCGGCAGCTCGGTGTCGCGGTGCCAGACCATGTGGGTCGGCCGTCCGGTCGCGTGGGAGAGTGCCACGGCGAGGTCTCGGTCGGCGTTCGATCCCGGGAAGACGATGACGGCGGCTTGCATGGCCGGGATTTACCGGTCCCGCCGGGCCTTGGCAAGGGCGCAGCGGGCTGTGCAGTCATGCACGGCATCGCGGCCTCGGCGCCGCGGCGCGCGGACAAGGAAGAGGCCGGCTCCGCAGGGTGACGGAGCCGGCCGGCAAGGCCAGTCGCAGGGGGAGAAGGCTACAGGCGGAGAAGCAGGTCGCGCGGGTCGCTGGCGGGGGCAGGGCCGTCGACGCCGATGTCGCGCAGCATGTGGTCGTCCAGCGCCTCCACCGGCAGCCGGCCGCTGCGGCGGGCGCCCAGCGCGGCCGCGGCGGCGCCGATCAGCGCGCGCAGGCCGGAGCGGCTGGTCGGCAGGGTGGCGCGATGCTGGATGTGGTCGGTGCAGGCGGTCGTCATGGCATTTCCCTTTCCGGCAGGGCGTTCGATCGGTCATCGGGAACGCCATGAGGATCGCGGTCTGGAGAACAAACCGCAAACAGGATATTCTCGTGGCCGGGATAAGAGAATCTATCGAGCCGATGAGGGAACCCATGCGCCGTCGCCTGCCGCCGCTGAACGGCGTCCGCGCCTTCGAGGCCGCGGCCCGCCATGAGAGCTTCACCCGCGCCGCCGAGGAGCTGGCGGTGACCCAGGCCGCCGTCAGCCAGCAGGTGCGCCGGCTGGAGGATTGGCTCGGCGCCAAGCTGTTCGACCGCACCGAGGGCGGGCTGGAGCTGACCGACACCGGCCGCGGCTACCTGCCGGTGCTGCGCGACGCCTTCGACGCCATCGCCGAGGCCACGGCCCGGATCCGGCCGCCGCCGCATTCCGGCATCCTCACCGTGTCGGCGATCCCGTCCTTCATCCGCAAATGGCTGGTGTCGCGGATGCCGTCCTTCAACGAGCAGCAGCCGGAGATCGACGTCAATCTCGACGCCGAATCCCGGCTGGTCGACTTCAGCCGGGACCGGGTCGACTGCGCCATCCGCTTCGGCAGCGGCGCGTGGGAGGGGGTGGTGGCGGAGAAACTGTTCTCCGAGGACACCTTCCCGGTGTGCAGCCCGGCGCTGGTCGAGGCCGGGCTGTGCCAGCTGGAGGATCTGCGCCGCTTCCGCCTGCTGCACGACGAGACGCTGGTGCAGTGGAAACACTGGCTCCGCGCGGCGGGGATGGAGGATCTCGGCTGGGTCCGCGGCCCGCGGACGCAGGATTCGGCACTCCTGATCCAGATGGCGATCGAAGGCCAGGGCGTGGCGCTGGCGCAGCGGGTGCTGGTGATGGACGATCTGCGCGCCGGCCGGCTGGTGCGGCCGTTCTGGCAGTCGCTGCCGCGCGACCATCTGAAGAGCGACTATGCCTATTACTTCGTGGCGCCGCCGACCGCCCTCAGCCGGCCGCTGGTGCGGGCCTTCCGCGACTGGCTGTTCGCCGTGGCCGCGGAGGCCGAGGCGTCGCCGGAGGAGCCGATGACGCTGCCGGCGGCGTAGGTTGAATCACGCCGGTCCATCCGGGCTGGAGAATGATGCCGGCCGGGCTCCGTGCGATCGCTTCGGCGTGATCCGATCCGACCTCGTCCCGTTGTAAACACATTGTGCACTTGTATTAATCTGCGATCTTGTTCATGCTACGTTCTATGGACACCGCGCAGACCGATTCGATTTCGGAAGCCCCGGCCGCTCCCCAGGAGGAGCGGACGGCGCGGCATCTGCGCATGCTCGCCCGGGCGGCCGAGATCCAGATGGAGATCATGGAGGCGACCCGCACCGAGGCGGTGGAGGCGCCGCAGCCCGGTGTCGACTATTCCCGGCGGATCGACGTCATCGCGAAGTCGCTGCGGCTGACCCTGCTCTTGGAGGCGAAGTTCGCCGGGCAGCGCGACGAGCGGCGCAAGGTCGCGGCGCAGCGCGAGGCGGCCCAGGAGGACTGGCACGCGCTTCGGGTGAAGCTGGCGATGCTGGCGGCGGCCTACGAAGCGTCCGGGGACCAGGAGGAGGTCGAGCGCCGCGCCACCGAGGTGTGCGAGCGGGTGGAGCGGCCGGAGGTGGTCGAGCTGATCGAAGCCAGCCGGGTAGAGGTCGCGGTGGCGGCGCTGTGCCGGCGCTGGGGCTATCCAGTGCAGGTGGAACGCTGGCTCGAAATGGCCGACGTGGCCATGGAGGAGCTGGGCTTCATCCCGCCGCGGGACGGCGAGGACGATCCTGAGGATGCGCCCGCACCCCGCTCGGCCGGTGTCGACCGCCGCAAGCCGAAGCCGCCGGACACGGGATAGCTTCGTAGGTTGGGTTCGCGTTCGCAAACCCAACATCGCGCCGCCATCGCGGCCCCCAATTCTGTTGGGTTCGCGTTCGCGAACCCAACCTACGCGAACCGGATTGTTTTGCCTCTCCCGCAAGGCGGGAGAGGTCGGAGGCGCTTGCGCCTCCGGGTGAGGGCCCTTTGTCGAGGCCGGGACCCGCTTCACCCGCCGGCGCCAAAGACGCTCGGCATCCTCTCAGCCCCTGCCGGATGCACTGACGGACCCGACCTCGATTCAGTCCGCTCTACGCGAGCGCCTCGTCGAAGAATGTCAGCAGCCGCTTCCAGTGCCGCTCGGCGCCGGCCTCATTGTAGACGCTGTGGTCGGGCACCGCCCAGCCATGCGCCATGCCGACATAATTCTCGATGATGTGGTCGACCTCGGCCCGCCGCAGGGCCTCGGCCAGCCGCGCCGACTGCTCCGGCGGGAAGCTGTTGTCGACCCCGGCGACGCCGACATAGACGCGGCCCTTGATCTTGTCGGCGAGGAGATGCGGGCTGTCGGGCGCCTCGCCGGCCAGGTTGCCGCCGTGGAAGCTCGCCGCCGCGCCGATCCGGTCGGCATAGGCGGCCGCCGCGGTCAGCGCCCGGGCGCCGCCCATGCAGTAGCCGACGGCGCCGATCCGGCCCGCGACCTTCTCCGCGTCGAACACGTCGATGAAGGCGGCCGTGTCCCGCCGCGTCATCTCCTGGCTGGTCTCGCGCAGCATCGTCATGATCTGGGCGCGGGCGGTCTCATCGCCGAAGGAGGCGCCGGTGAACGGGCCGTACGACCCGAACCGGTAGAACAGGTCCGGCAACAGCACGACATGGCCCGAATCGGCCAGCCGCTGCGCCATTCCGGCCAGCGAGGCCCGTGGGCCCATCGCATCCATGTAGAGAATGACGCCGCGGAGCGCCTTGCCCGGCGCGGTGGCGCCATCGGGGTGGAACAGCGCTGCCTTGGCCGTCCCGTCCGACGTCTTGATCTGGAGGTCGCGCCTCATCTGCCAATCCCTTGTGAGCTCGCCCCGGCCGCGGGAGCGCAAACGTCGATATCCGCTCGCCAGGCCCGTTCGGTCTGGCGGCGCCATCGAAACGAATCGGCCGTGCCGGGATCATAGCCCTCATTCCCGCCAGAATGGCTTGCGGCGCATGGTCTCGACCTGGTCGCGGCGCAGGCCGAGGTCGAGCAGGGTGTCATCGTCCATGCGCTGCATCCGGCCGCGCGCCTCGATCCGGGCGCACCACAGCGCCGGCAGGGCCGCGATGCGGCGGAGCAGGACAAGGATGGGGGATGGCCGTCTGCGGGATTCCGCGCGGCGCTCGTCGATGCAGATGCTGGTCATGATACGGTCCTGATCGAGGGTTGGAAGATCAGGGGTCGACCCGTGCCCCTAAGATCGGTCCTGGCGGCCGCGGCCGCAAACGGGATAGTCTGGGCCTAGCCCCATAAAAACTTGGCCTGAGGGGTCGGAATGGGATGGCGTTTGCCCCCGCTGAACGGCGTGCGGGCCTTCGAGGCGGCGGCGCGGCACCGCAGCTTCACCCGCGCTGCGGCCGAGCTGTCGGTGACCCAGGCCGCGGTCAGCCAGCAGGTGCGCCGGCTGGAGGATTGGCTGTCGGTCAGGCTGTTCCATCGCCGCGAGAACAGCCTGGAGCTGACCGAGGCCGGCCGCACCTATCTGCCCCTGGTCAGCGGGGCCCTGGCCGGCATCGCCGACGCCACGGCGCAGATCGCGCCGGGTCGCACTGCCGGCGTGCTCACCATCAGCACCACCCCGTCCTTCGCCGCGAAATGGCTGACCCCGCGCCTGCGGGGGTTCACCGCGGCGCATCCCGATATCGACGTCAACGTCACGGCGTCGCTGTCCCGGGTCGATCTCGAGGGCGGGGAGGCGGATTGCGCCACCCGCT
>NZ_JBQJIK010000141.1:0-8845 GCF_052078665.1 Inquilinus sp. CA228
TGCCGGCGGCGCCCAGCTTGGCGCGGCGGGCCGGGTCGGCGATCAGCCCGGACAGCGCGTCGGCCGCCGCCGGCACGTCGTCCGGCGGCACCAGGATCCCGGTCTCGCCGTCCAGGATCAGCTCCGGGATCGCCGAGACCGAGGTGGCGAGGCAGCACAGGCCGGTGGCCTGCGCCTCCATCAGCACATTCGGCAGCCCGTCGCGGTCGCCGTCGGCGGCGATGCGCGCGGTCAGCACGAACAGGTCGGAGTCGAGCAGCGCCGCCAGCACCGCATCCTGGGTCAGGGCGCCGCGCCACTCGATCCGGTCGGCGAGGCCGAGCCGCTTCGCCTGGGCCCGCAGCTCCGCCAGCAACGCGCCGCCGCCGATATGGGTCCAGTGCCAGGCCTGGCCGGGCGGCAGCGCCGCGAAGGCGTCGAGCAGCCGGTCGAAGCCCTTCTTCTCGACCGCGCGGCCGACCGAGATCAGCCGCACCGGGTCGTTCGGGTCGCGCCCGTCTCGGCGCGGCCGGGCGATCGGGTCGGGGAAGCGGCCGAAATCGAGGCCGTGATGCACCAGCGACACCCGCCCCGGCTGCGGCGCCAGCTTCGCCAGATAAGCGTGGTTGACCGCGGTGCAGGTGGCGGCCCAGCGGACCTCGGCCAGCTTCTCGCGCAGCTCCCACTCCGGCGTGGTCCAGATGTCCTTGGCGTGGGCCGAGACGCTCCAGGGCAAGCCGCGGATCAGCGCGGCGTAGCGGCCGACCGAGGCCGGGGTGTGCAGGTAGTGCACGTAGATCCAGGAGGTCTCGGGCGGCAGCTCCTGCGCCAGCACGCAGGCCTGGCCGAAGCGGCGCCAGCGGTTCGGCGTCGGGTCGCGCCGGTAGTCGCGGCGGAAGGCGGCGTAGGCGGCCGCATAGCCGGGCTGGCGCCGGGCCCAGTCGCGCGCCGCCGCCACCCGCGGCTGCTCCTGGTACAGGTATTCCGGCAGGTACAGCACCGGCGCGGTGATGCGGCGGTTGAGGTCGTGCACCTTGGTGTCGGTCGGATGGCGCAGCGACACGATCAGCTGGCGCTGGCCGAGCTGCTGCAGCCCCAGGATCTCCTGGGCGATGAAGGTCTCCGACAGCCGCGGATAGCCCTTGACCACGATGGCGGTCAGGCCGTCGCTCTGAACTCTCTCGGTCATGCTGTGCTCAGGCTGTCGCGCGGATCGAGGAGGGCGGGTCGATCGCGTCCATCGCCAGCCGGTCGACGGCGTCGAGTCCGTCGAGCAGGCCGGGGATGAAGCGGGTCGAGGGCAGCGGCTGGTCGGGCAGGGCTCGCAGCGCCCGCACCATCACCGCCGGGTCGCCCGGCCCGTCCTGGTCGAGCATGCTGACCAGGCCGAGCTCGGCAGCGCGGGAGGCGCGGATGTGCTGCTCCAGCCGCGGCCGCACCCGGGGCACCAGCAGCGCCCGCTTGTCGAAGGACAGGATCTCGCAGAAGGTGTTGTAGCCGCCCATGGCGACGACGCCGGCGGCGCGGATCATCAGATGCTCGATCCGGGCATCGAAGGTGATGACTTCGACATCGTCCAGCCTGGCGGCGCGGGCCATGAACTCGGCCTGCCGCTCGCGCTGCATGAACGGGCCCAGCACGATCAGCGCGGCGCAGGGCATGGTGCGGTCCAGCTCATAGGCCGACAGCACCCAGTCGACCAGGTCCTCGCCGTCGCCGCCGCCGCCGGGCGTGACCAGGATGTAGGGCTCGCGCAGCGACACCGCGTCGGCCGGCACGTTGCTCGGCGCCCGCCGGCGCAGATAGCCCGTGTAGGTCATCCGGGCGCGCACCGAGTCGGGCAGCTCGATGTCCTGCAGCGGGTCGCAGATCTCCGGCAGGCCGTAGATCCACAGCTGGTCGTACAGGCGCTCCAGCGCCGGCACGACGTTCTTGCGCTCCCATTCCGGGGCCAGCAGCGACGGCTCGTCCATCACGTCGCGCAGGCCCAGCACGGTGCGGGTGCCGCGGTCGCGCAGCATCTCCAGCGTCTGCTTGACCTCGCCGCGCAGGCCCAGCGGCTCCTTGTCGACGATGAACAGGTCGGGGTCGAAGATCGCCGCGGTGTGCTCGATGATCGAGGCGCGCATCGCCAGCGTCTCCTCGATGTCGATGTGCAGCGACAGCGAGGTGTAGTCGCCGTTGCGCAGCTTGATCACGCCGGGGATGCGGACGAAGTCGACCCGGCTGCGGAAGTCGAAGCTGCCGATGATCGGCGAGCCGGACAGGATCAGCACCGACAGGTCGCTGTGCCGCGCCACCAGGGCGTGCGCGATGGTGCGGCAGCGGCGCAGATGGCCGAGGCCGAAGCTGTCGTGGCTGTAGATCAGGATGCGGGCCTGAGCGGTACGCTTCGCCATGCAGCCTTGTCACCTGGCATCGGAACGGGCACGCGGGCGACCCCTGCCGCCCGGCGCGCTTTTAGCACGAAGGCTTCGGACCCGTCACCCGGACCCTTCGTCTCGCCGGCTTGTCCGCGGGGGGCGTGACCGCCGTCACATGCTTTTCGCCATCGAAAGTTCACGCTATGGTCCAGCCCGTGCCCGGCGAGGCTGGACCTGGATCGCGATGGATTCCAATATCTTCAAGTTCATCTTGCGGCACAGCCGCCGCGAGCAGGTCTATATCCTCATCATCACGCTGATTTCGTTTCCTTTTGTCTATTATTCGCTGGATCTGCCGAAGCAGATCGTCAACGGCGCCATCGACGACGGGTCGGCCAAGGATTTCCCGAAGGCGGTCTTCGGCTACCAGTTCGACCGGATCGAATACCTGCTGCTGCTGTCGTTCCTGTTCCTGGTGCTGGTGTTCATCAACGGCGGGTTCAAGCTCTACATCAACATCTACAAGGGCAAGCTGGGCGAGCGGATGCTGCGCCGGCTGCGCTACGACCTGTATTGCCGCATCCTGCGCTTCCCGCTGCCGCATTTCCGCAAGACCTCGCAGGGCGAGATGATCCCGATGATCACCTCGGAGGTCGAGCCGCTGGGCGGCTTCATCGGCGACGCCTTCGTCCAGCCGATCTGGTCGACCGGGACGCTGCTGGTCTACATCTACTTCATCTTCGTCCAGGACCCGATCCTGGGGGCGGCGGCGGTGGCGCTGTACCCGCTGCAGGGCTGGCTGATCCCGCGGCTGCAGAAGCGGGTGAACCAGCTGGGCAAGGAGCGGGTGCGCACGGTGCGCAAGCTGGCCGACCGGATCGGCGAATCCGTCTCCGGCATCACCGACATGCACGCCAACGACGCCACCGCCGTGCATCTGGCGGATTTCTCCGACCGGCTGGGGACGATCTACGACATCCGGTTCGAGATCTACAACCGCAAGTTCTTCATCAAGTTCCTGAACAACTTCATCAACCAGCTGACGCCGTTCTTCTTCTACGCGATCGGCGGCTGGCTGGTGATCCGCGGCGACATCCAGCTCGGCGCGCTGGTGGCGGTGCTGGCCGCCTACAAGGATCTGGCGGCGCCGTGGAAAGACCTGCTCGACTACTACCAGACCCAGGCCGACACCCGGATCAAGTACGAGCAGGTGGTGGAGCAGTTCCAGCCGCCCGAGCTGCTGCCGGTCGAGCGCATCACCGGCGACGAGGTGATCGAAGGGCCGCTGCCGAAGGAGCTCAGCTTCTCCGCCGTCGCGCTGGTCGACGACAGCGGCATGACGGTGATCGAGGGGCTGACCGCCGCCTTCCCGACCGACGGCCATGTCGCGGTGGTCGGTGCCGGGGTCGGCAAGGACGAGCTGATGCTGATGATGGCCCGGCTGATCGCGCCGACCAGCGGCAAGATCCGGCTCGGCGAGCACGATTACGAGACCCTGGCCGAGGCGGTGATCGGCCGCCGCTTCGCCTTTGTCGGCGCGCACAGCTACATGTTCACCGGCACGCTGCGCCAGAACCTGTATTACGGCCTGTGCCACCGGCCGCTGCGCGAGGCGCAGTACGACGACGACGCGGCGAAGCGCCGCCGGGCGCGGCGGGCGATGGAGGCGCAGGTGGCCGGCAACACCGATTTCGACATCAACGCCGACTGGATCGACTACCAGGCGGCCGGGGTGGAAGGGCCGGAGGCGCTGCAGGACAAGGCGCTGGAGATCCTGCAGGCGGTCGACATGGAGCAGGACGTCTACCGCATCGGGCTGAACGGCACGATCGACGCGGACAAGGCGCCCGAGATCGCCGACCGGGTGCTGGCGGCGCGCGTCTCGGTGCGCAAGACCCTGGCCGAGACCGATCTCGGCGACCTGGTCGAGCTGTACGATGCCGAGCGCTTCAACAGCTCCGCCTCGGTGGCCGAGAACCTGCTGTTCGGCACGCCGGTCGGGCCGGTCTTCGCCTATGACGCGCTGGCCGAGAACGACTATGTACTGTCGGTGCTGGAGCGCACCGGCCTGATGGAGGAGTTCGTCCGGGTCGGCGCCCAGATGGCCGAGACCATGGTCGAGCTGTTCGCCGACCTGCCGCCCGGCCACGAGTTCTTCGAGCAGTTCAGCTTCATCGGCTCGGAGGACCTGCCCGAGTTCCAGCCGATCGTGATGCGGGCAAAGAAGGAGGGCACGGCGGCGCTGCGGCCGGCCGACCGCACCCGCCTCTTGTCGCTGCCGTTCAAGCTGGTGCCGTCCCGCCACCGCCTGGGCGTGTTTGAGGCCGACCTGCAGCAGCGGCTCTTGGAGGCGCGCAAGGTGTTCGCCGCCGAGCTGCCGGAGGATCTGCGGCCGCATATCGAGTTCTTCGACGCCGAGCGGTTCAACGAGGCGGCGTCGCTGCAGGACAACATCCTGTTCGGCAAGATCCGCTACGGCCGGCCGGACGCGGCGGAGCGGGTGCAGAGCCTGATCCAGACCGTGGTCGACGAGGTCGATCTGCGCGACCGCGTGATCGCGGTCGGGCTCGACTTCTCGGTCGGTGTCGCCGGCAGCCGGCTGACCGCGGTGCAGCGGCAGAAGGTCGGCCTCGGCCGGGCGCTCCTGAAGAACGCCGACCTGCTGCTGCTGAACGAGGCCACCTCATCGCTCGACGGGGTGGCGCAGGGCCGGGTCCATCGCGCGATCCGCGAGCTGCGGGAGCACCGCGGCTTGATCTGGGGCGTGCATCGGCCCAGCATGGCCCGGGAGTTCGCCGACATCGTCGTGGTGCGGCATGGCCGCATCGTCGAACGCGGCGACTTCCAGACGCTGAACCGCAACGGCAGCGCGCTGCACGAATTGCTGGAAGCGGAGTAGAATGCCAACAGGGAGCTGGAGGACCGATCGGTGAGCCTTGCGGAAGAAGTCGAATTGCTGAAGCGGATTCCGCTTTTCGCCAATATCGACACGTCGAAGCTGAAGCTGCTGGCCTTCACCAGCGAGCGTGTCCGCTTCCCCGCGGGGCAGGTGCTGTGCCGGCAGGGGGAGATCGGCCGCGCCGCCTTCATCATCATCGACGGTGAGGCCGACGTGATCGTCGATGCCGAGACCGGCCCCCTGACCGTGGCCTCGGTCGGCCGCAACGACTTCGTCGGCGAGATCGCCATCCTCTGCGACGTGCCGCGCACCGCCACGGTGCAGGCGCGCACCGACCTCACCGCCCTCGTCATCGCCAAGGACCAGTTCTTCCGCATGATCACCGAATTCCCGCAGATGGCGATCGAGATCATGCGCGTGCTGGCGCTGCGTCTCGAACGGACCACCAAGGAAGCGGCCCGCGCCCGCCAGACGGCCTGACCCGAATCGTGAGCCGCCTCGACAGCTTCATCCGCCGGATGCAGGCGCAGCGCGCCTGCCTCGACTGGGCCGCACGCGCCATCGCCGGCCTGCCCGGCGACGTCATGGAACTCGGCCTCGGCAACGGCCGCACCTACGACCACCTGCGCGAGGCGCTGCCGGACCGCGCGATCTGGGTGTTCGACCGCCACATCGCCGCCCATCCCGGCTGCATCCCGCCGCGCGACCGCATGGTGCTGGGCGAGGTGCTGGAGACGATGCCCGGCTTCGTGGCGGCGCATCCGAAGGGCATGGCGCTGATCCATGCCGATCTCGGCACCGGCGACGACATCGCCAACCGGGCCCTGGCGGCGGCGCTGACCCCGTTCCTCGGCCCGGTACTGGCGCCGGGCGGCGTGGTCGTGGCCAATATCGGCTTCGCCGGCACCGGCTGGGAGGAGCTGCCCGAGCCCGACGGCGTCTCGCCCGGGCGCTACTACCTGTACCGGCGGCCGCTGGCGGGGTAGGCGTTTCCTTCACCCTGGTCTTGCCGATCGCTCTCCGACTTGACGCTGCGTAAGCGATCACTTACTGTAAGCCATGGCTTACGATAATGCGCTGGCTGCCTTGGCCGATCCGACCCGTCGGGCGGTGTTCGAGCTGCTGCGCACCGGTCCCAAGCCGGTCGGCCGCATCGCCGAGGGCCTGCCGGTCAGCCGGCCGGCGGTATCGCAGCATCTGAAGGTGCTGCGCGATGCCGGGCTGGTGGCGGATCGGGCCGACGGCACCCGGAGGGTCTATCACATCGACCCCAGGGGTCTGGGCGCCCTGCGGGCCTGGCTGGACCAGTTCTGGGACCAGGCCCTGGCCGCCTTCGCGGCCGAAGTCGACGACGTCCCGACGACAGAGGAGGAGAGCCGATGACACCGACCATCGCCGTCGCCCGCGTCCGCAAGAGCGTCCGGGTCAAAGCGGATCCCCGGCGCGCCTTCGAGATCTTCACCGCCGGCATGACCCGGTGGTGGCCGCGCCAGCACTCGATCGGCAGCTCACCGATCCAGGAGGTGGTGGTGGAGCCGCAGGCCGGCGGCCGCTGGTTCGAACGCGGCGAGGACGGCTCGGAATGCCAATGGGGTAAGGTGCTGGCCTGGGAGCCGCCCGCCCGCTTGGTCCTGGCTTGGCAGATCGACACTCAGTGGCGCTACGACCCGGATCTGGTGACCGAAGTCGAGGTGCGGTTCTCGGCCGACCGCGACGGCACGCTGGTGGAGGTGGAGCACCGGCTGGATGGCTATGGCGAGGCCGCGGACAAGATGCGGCAGCTCTTCGACGGCCCGGAGGCCTGGGAAACCACCCTGGCCGGCTTTGCGAAGGCGGCCGGGTAGGCCACCCCTCACACCTCGACGTCGACCACCACCGGCACATGGTCGCTCGGCTTCGGCTCCCAGCCGCGGGCCTCGCGCAGGGTGCGGTGGGCCTTCAGCCCGCCGGCCAGCGGCGGGGTGACCCAGATGTGGTCGAGGCGCCGGCCGCGGTCGGACAGCTGCCAGTCGGCGGCGCGGTAGCTCCACCACGTGTACAGCTTCTGGTCCGGCGGCACGAAGGTGCGAGCGCTGTCGACCCAGCCCAGCGTCGACTGCATCGCCGCCAGCTTCTCGACCTCGATCGGGGTGTGGCTGACCACGTCCAGGAGTTGCTTGTGCGACCAGACGTCGTGCTCCAGCGGCGCGATGTTCAGATCGCCGACCAGGATCATCTTCTGGTCGCGAGTCCGGTTCTGCGGCCACCAGGCCGTCATCTCGTCCAGGAACTGCAGCTTGTGCTTGAATTTCTCGTTCACCGCCGGGTCCGGGATGTCGCCGCCGGCCGGGATGTACAGGTTGTGCACCTCGACCCCGTCCGGCAGGCGGACGGCGATGTGGCGGCAATCCTCCTTGCCGCACCAGTGGCGGATCTCGTGGCTCTCGAAGGGCAGGCGCGAGATCACGGCGACGCCGTTGTAGCCCTTCATGCCGGCGATCGCGATGTGGCGGTAGCCGAGATCGACGAAGGGCTGGTGCGGGAAGTGGTGGTCCGGGGTCTTGGTCTCCTGCAGGCAGATGATGTCGGCCGCGGTCTCGTCGATCAGGCGCAGCACCAGCTCCTGGCGCAGGCGGACGGAGTTGATGTTCCAGGTGGCGATGCGCATGGGCCCTCTCTGCGATGCGGCCCGCGACCCTAGCGAAGCCCGGCAGGGTTGCCCAGCCCACTGCTAGATCGTTTGGACATGCGCTGGCGTGAGTCGGCGGGCGGGCCGGAGAATGATGTCGAATGTGCTCCGTGCGATCGCTTCGGCGTTGTAAACACGATGTTCACTTGTATTAATCTGCGATCATGTTCATGATACGTTCTATGGACACCGCGCAGACCGATTCGATTTCGGAGGCCCGGCCACTCCCGCGGAGGAGCGGGCGGCGCGGCATCTGCGCATGCTCGCCCGGGTGGCGGACGTCCATATGGAGATCATCGAGGCGACCCGCACCGAGGCGGTGGAGGCGCCGCAGCCCGGCGTCGACTATGGCCAGCGCATCGCGGTCATCACGAAGTCGCTGCGGCTGACCCTGCTCCTGGAGGACAAGTTCGCCAATCATCGCGACGAGCGGCGCAAGGCTGCGGCGCAGCGCGAGGCGGACCAGGAGGACTGGCACGAGCTTCGGGTGAAGCTGGCGATGATGGCGGCGGCCTATGAGGTGTCCGAGGACGAGGCGGAGGCCGACCGCCGCGCCGACGAGGTGAGCGAGCGTTTGGAGCGGCCGGAGGTGGCGGAGCTGGTGGAAGCCAGCCGGGCGGAGGTCGCGGTGGCGGCGTTGTGCCGGCGCTGGGGCTATCCGGTGCAGGTGGAGCGCTGGCTGGAGATGGCCGACGAGGCCATGGAGAAGCTGGGCTTCCTGCCGTCGGAGGACGACGATCCGCCCGAGGCCCCGCCCAAGCCTCGCCCGGCCTCCGCCCGCAAGCCCAGGCCGCCCGACACCGGGTAAGGTAGGTTGGGTTCGCGTTGGCGAACCCAACATCGCGCCGCCATCGCGGCCCCCGATCCTGTTGGGTTCGCTGCCGCGAACCCCCCCTACGGTGTGCCGAGCATGATCGACAGCTTGGAGGTGGAAGT
>NZ_JBQJIK010000142.1:0-8529 GCF_052078665.1 Inquilinus sp. CA228
GGGTCGCGGACGGCGATGAGGTTCACCGAGCAGGCGGCGTTCCTGGCCGGCGGCGACGGCGCCCGCCGCCAGCGCGTCGGCGGCACCGAGGACGTGTTCGACGGGCTGGTCGAGATCATCCGGCAGGATCTCGCCGGCGACCTATAGCCGCCCGGCGCGAGCCTTCAGCAGCCGGAAGACGAGGCTGCGCAGGGCTTTCAGCCGGGTCAGCCACGGCGAGGGCAGGGTCATCGCGGGTCTCCTTTTCAGCGTGGCGGCGCGGGCGGCAGGGACAGGGTCGAGGCGTCGCTGCGGTCGGCGAGGGCGCGGGCCTCGGCGAAGCCGAGATGCCGCGTCTCCGGCCCGTCCTGGTAGACGACGCCGAGCCGGCGGCGCCGCGAGGCCAGGCGGCCCGGCAGCGGGGCGTAGCGCATCCCGCCGCCGCCCAGCAGCGCCGCCACCGAGCCGACATCCACCGCCTCCGCGCTCTCCACCCGCAGCAGGTGCAGCCGCCGCCCGGCCGAATCCTCGCCGACGAAGGGGATGCCGGCGAGGCGCAGGAAGCTGACCGGGTCGGCCGCCCGGGCGAAGCCGTCCACGAAGGCGGCCTCGACCAGGTCCAGATCCGGCGGCGGCGGTACGGCCGGGCCGGGCTCGGGCCCGCCGGGCCGGTGCGGCGTCTGCCACTGCACGGCCCGTCCGGCCGGACCGTTGTGGCCGGGGCCGGGCGGGAGATGGCCGTGGTCGTGCGTATGCCCGTGGTCATGGGCATGACCATGGGGATGGTGATGCGGGTGATCGTGGTGGTGATGGGGGCCGTGCATCAGAAGGTCACCGGCTTGTCGATGATGGCGCGGTGCTTGCCCAGCGTGCCATGCGCCACCATCGACCCCAGCGCCTCCACCACCACGCGCACGCCGAACAGGGCGGTGATGTCGGAGGTGTCGTAGGGCGGCGAGACCTCGACCACCTCAAGCCCGCAGATGCCGGGCGCGGTGACCAGCCCCAGGATTTTCAGCGCCTCGCGCGGCAGGAAGCCGCCGGGCTCGGGCCAGCCGGTGCCGGGCACGAAGCCGCAATCGATCGAATCGACATCGAAGGAGACATAGACCGCGTCGGCGTCCTTCCAGGCCAGCTCCAGCGCGATCTCGGCGGTCTTCTCCAGGCCGAGCCTCTCGATGTCGGCGATGGTCAGGACGTTGGTGTTGCGCTTGCGCGCCTCGGCCGCGCCGGCGCGGGGCACCTGCCAGCCGCCGATGCCCAGCTGCACCAGGTTGGTCGCCGGCACGTTCGGCAGGTTGGTCGCCCAGAACCAGGGCGTGGTGTGCATCCGCTCGTCCAGGTCCTTCTCCTGGATGTCGATGTGCCGGTCGAAATGGATGATGCCGATGCGCTTGGACGTGACGTCGGCGATGCCGCGGACGCAGGGAAAGCCGATCGAATGGTCGCCGCCCAGCATGATCGGCAGCGCGCCGGAGGAGGCGACATGGCTCACCCCGCGGGTGATCTGATCGAAGCTCTTCTCCAGATTGGCGGGGATGGTGAAGACATCGCCGGCATCGCACAGCGTCATCTGCTCGCGCAGATCGACGCCCAGCTCGTAGTTGTAGGGGGTGTAGAGGGCCGAGATCCGGCGGATGCCCTGCGGGCCGAAGCGGGTGCCAGGCCGGTAGGTGGTGCCGGAATCGAAGGGGATGCCCAGCACCGCGGCGTCGTATCGGCCGACGTCGCGGACGTTCTCGACATAGGGGGCCTTCAGGAAGGTGTTGATCCCGGCGAAATGGGGCAACTCGCCCCGGGCGAAGGTCGGGATGGTCTTGTCGGTCAGGCTGTCGGCCCCGGCCAGGCCCATGTCCAGCGCCCATTGCTGCTCGCGCCGCCAGCCGTCCTCGGGCAGCCGGCCCTCGGCGTCCAGCGCCTTCCAGCCCTGCATGTCGCGGGCGGTGAAGTCGGGATGGTGGAAGCGGCGGCCGGACGGCTTCGGGGCCGGGCCGGCCTGGCGCCGGCCGCGCTGGAAGGCGGGGGTCATGGCATCGCTCCTTGGGCGATCGGAAGGCGGGCTTGGTCGCCCTGGTCGGCCGGCGGCACCGGTGCGAGGGGCGCGGGCTGCCGGCGGGTGAGATCGAGGTCATAGGTCACGCGGGCGCCGTAGCGGCCGGGCGCCTGCGGGTCGTGGCGCAGCTTGTCGAAGGCCAGGAGGCGGGTGCCGAGCCCGAACGCCTCCTTCAGGTCGTGGGTGACCATGACCACGGTCATGCCGTGCTGCCGCCACAGCGGCGTCAGCAGCGCGTGCATCTGCAGCCGCGTGCCGGGGTCGAGCGCGCCGAAGGGCTCGTCCAGCAGCAGCACCTTCGGCCGCTTCGCCAGGGCCTGGGCGATCGCCAGGCGCTGCTGCATGCCGCCGGACAGGGCGCTCGGGTGCTTGTCGCGATGGGCGGCCAGGCCGACCGCGTCGAGCAGCGCCTCGCTGTCCCCGACCGCCCGGCGGCGGGCGGCGCCGAACAGCCGGCCCAGCACCGGGCTGGCGGCGAATTCGAAGCCGGCCAGGACGTTGCCCAGCACGGTCAGGTGCGGGAACACCGAATAGCGCTGGAACACGATGCCGCGGTCCGGCCCCGGCTCGTCCGGCAGCGTCGCGCCGTCGAGCAGCAGCAGGCCGCGGCTCGGCCGCTCCTGGCCCAGCAGCAGGCGCAGGAAGGTGCTCTTGCCGCAGCCGGACGGGCCGACGATGGTGACGAAGGCGCCCGGGGCGATGTCGAGGTTGATCGCCTCCAGCACGATCTGGTCGCCGTACTCCACCCAGAGGTCGCGGACGGCGATCGCGCTCATCGCCGGCCCCCGTCATAGGCCCAGGCGAAGGCGCCGCGGGCGAGGCGCGCCAGCGCCATATCCATCAGGAAGGCCAGCAGTGTGATCCAGGCGACATAGGGCAGGATCACATCCATCGCCAAATAGCGGCGGACCAGGAAGATGCGGTAGCCGAGGCCGCTATCCGCGGCGATCGCCTCGGACGAGATCAGGAACAGGAAGGCGGGGCCCAGCGACAGGCGCAGCGCCTCGATCAGCCGCGGCAGGATCTGCGGCAGCACCACCCGCAGCACCGTCTGCCAGGTCGAGGCGCCGAGCGTCTGCGCCTTGATCAGCTGCTCGCGCGGGATGGCGCCGACGCTCATCGCCAGGTCGCGCACCAGGAACGGGGCGATGCCTATCACGATCAGCACCACCTTGGACAGCTCGCCCAGGCCGAAGACGATGAACAGGACCGGCAGCAGCGCCATCGGCGGAATCATCGACACGACCGCGACCACCGGCCCCAGCGTCGCATCGGCCAGCGGCAGGATGCCGAGCGCGGTGCCGAGGGCGAGGGCGATCAGCGTGGCGACGGCGAGGCCGAGCGCCAGGCGCTGCAGGCTGGCGGCGGTGTCGGCGACGAGCGTGATCTCGCCGGTGCGGCGGTCGGGCTCGGTCGCCAGCCGGGTGGCGGTGTCGGCCATCTCGGCGACCGGCGGCAGCAGCTTGTCGCCCGGGTTGGCGGCGCGGCGCTCGGCCGACCCCAGCACATAGATGCAGGCGAGGATCAGGAAGGGCAACAGCGCCAGCAGCAGGCGGGTGCCGCGGCCCGGCGCGATGTTCATGGCGCGGCGCATGGCGTGGGGTCCCGGACCCCGGGTCAGAGCTTGCCGTCGGCCGCCAGCGCCATGTAGGTCGGGTCGAAGCGCAGCTTGACGTTGCCGGCATCGCCCAGCGTCTCGCCCTTGGCGAAGCCGATGCCGACCGCGTCCTTGCTGCGCGCCCCTTCGCCCAGCAGGCCGTGGTCGAAGGAGAAGCTGCGCACCAAATCCATGGTGCGCACCAGCTCCGGGCTCTGGCTGAAGGCCACGGCCTCCTTCGGGTCGGCGAACAGCCGGGTCGCCGCCAGCTGGGCCTCGAAGCCGGCCAGGTCGGTGCCGGACTGCTTGGCCATCGCCTCGCGCGCCGCCCGGCCCTTCTCGCCGGGGTCGGTCACCAGCGCCAGGGTCTCGTACCAGATGCCGACCAGCGCCTTGCCGAAATCGGTGTTGTCCTTCAGCGTCTCGGTGTTGACGCCCATCAGGTCGATGATCTCGCCGGGCACCTTGCTGCTGTCGAACAGCAGCGTGGCGCCGGGCTCGGCCGTCACCTCGGCCAGCAGCGGGTTCCAGGTGACGACGCTGGCCACGTCCGGCGATTTGAAGGCGGCGACGATGTCGGCGTCGGAGGTGTTGATCACCTTCACGTCGCGCTCGGACAGATCCGCGGCGTCGAGCGCCCGGGCCAGCAGGTAATGCGACACCGACAGCTCGACCAGGTTCAGGCTCTGGCCCTTCAGCGCGGCGACGCTGCCGGCGGTCTTGGAGACGATGCCGTCATTGCCGTTCGAGAAATCGCCGACGATCAGTGCCGTGGTGTCGACCCCGCCGGCCGCCGGGATGGTCAGCGCATCCATGTTGGTCAGGGTGACGCCGTCGAACTTGCCGGCGGTGAACTGGTTGATCGATTCGACGTAGTCGTTGATCTGCACCACGTTGATGGTGATGCCGTATTTGTCGGCCCATTTCTTGACGATGCCGGTCTCGGCTGCATAGGGCCAGGGCATCCAGCCGACATAGATGGTCCAGGCGACGTCGAAGCTCTTCTTCGGCGCGGCCCAGGCAGGGGCGACGGCAAGGGCGGAGATCAGGGCAAGAAGGAGGACGGCAAACCTTTGCAGCGGCATCGGGAAACTCCTCGCTTGAACGGCCGTCGGCCGGTTTCGCCACAAGGAGTTCGCCGCGCACAGGGGAGGCCGGTCCGCGGCGGCGAACCCGTGCAGTGACCTCCCGGGATTTTGTCCCGCCGTGTCTTCCGCCCGTCACCGGGCCGAAGTGCGTCTCTCGGACCAGCATCGCCACGCGACCGGAACCCTAGACGCTCTGCACGATGTCATTGAACGCAAGGAACGTGCCATCCGGTCATCGGCCGGGATGGCGGCCTTCGGCCGGTCAGGACGCGGCCGATGACGCGATTTTGCCCCCGGCGCCTGAAATTTGGGCACTATCCTGCGGCACGTCCTGGAGGCCGGCGAGCACATGCGGGAAGCGGATCGCGACGTGCAGCCCGGGCGCGTTGTCGGTCAGCGACAGCGTCGCCCGGTGCAGCCGCGCCACCGCCGAGACCAGCGATAGGCCCAGCCCGGCGCCCGGGGCGCTGCGGCTGGCGTCGAGCCGGACGAAGCGGTCCAGCACCCGGCCGCGCGCCTCCTCCGGAATGCCCGGGCCGCTGTCGCGGATGTCGAGCACGGCGCCGTCGCCGTCGCGCCGGACGGCGAGCGCGATCCGGCCGCCCTCCGGCGTGTATTTGATGGCGTTGTCCAGCAGGTTGGCCACGGCCTGGGCCAGCAAATGGCTGTTGCCGGGCACGGTCACGCCCGGCTCGATCTCGATCGCCAGCGTCTGGCCCTTGTCCTCGGCCACCGGGCCGTACAGCTCGCCGGCATCGGCGGCCAGCGCCGACAGCTCGATCGGGCTGAACCGGTCGCGCACCGCCCCGGCCTCGGCCAGCGCGATCTCCAGCAGCGCGTTGAAGGTGGCGAGGATGCCATCGGCCTCGCGGATCGCATCCTCCATCGCCCGGCGGAAGCCGTCGGCGTCGGTCTCGCTCATCAGCGAGACCTCCAGCCGGCTGCGCAGCCGCGAGATCGGGCTGCGCAGGTCGTGCGCGATGTTGTCGGCGACGCCGCGCATGCCGGTCATCAGCCCGTCGATCTGGTCCAGCATGGCGTTCAGGCTGGTGGCCAGGCGGTCGAACTCGTCGCGGTTGCCGCGCACCGGCATGCGCCGGGTCAGGTCGCCCTGCAGGATGCCCTCGGTGCCGCGGTTGATGCCCTCGATCCGGCCCAGCAGGCTGCGGCTCATCAGGATGCCGCCGGCGATGCCGAACACCGCGGTCAGGATCAGGCCGCCGATCAGCGCATCGGTCATCAGCTTGGTGAAGTCGGTGCGCTCGGTCATGTCGCGCCCGACCAGCAGGTAGAAGCCGCCGATCAGGGCGAAGGTGCGGGCCCGCGCCACCTGCGGCTTGGAGTCCCCGCCGGCATCGGTCGCGACCAGGAAATCGACCGTGCTGTCCGGGATACCGCGCGCGATCGGCGGCCAGGACGACAGGTTGCCCTCGATCCGGTTGTAGTTGCGGTCGGCCAGCAGGTACAGGCCGCGCCGGCCCGGGGCCGCCTGGCTGCGCTCGCGGATGATGCGCATCAGGCCGACCAAGCCGAATTGGCGGTACTGCTCGGCCAGGCCGGTGATCTCGGCCTGGATGGTGTCGTCGGTCTGCGCCGCGATCACCCGCACCGTCTGCCAGTACACGAATCCCATCACCCCGGCGACGGACACCCCGAACACCAGCATGTAGATGATCGCATAGCGGAAGGTGGAGCTGCGGAGGACCCTAATCAGATGCACGGAGGCAGTATCCCGCGCCGCGCACGGTCTGCAGCAGCGGCGCGTCGAAGTCGCGGTCGATCTTCTGCCGCAGCCGGCTGATATGGACGTCGATCACGTTGGTCTGCGGATCGAAATGATAGTTCCAGACATTCTCCAGCAGCATGGTCCGGGTGACCACCTGGCCGGAATGGCGCATCAGGTACTCCAGGATCTGGAACTCGCGCTGCTGCAGGTCGATCTTGCGGCCGGAGCGGGTGACGCTGCGCGACAGCAGGTCCATCTTCAGGTCGCCGATCTGCAGCTCGGTCTGCGCCGCCGCGGGCGCGGTGCCGCGGCGCAGCAGCGCCTCCAGCCGGGCCAAGAGCTCGGTGAAGGCGTAGGGCTTGGTCAGATAGTCGTCGCCGCCGGCGCGCAGGCCGCGGACCCGGTCGTCGACCTGGCCCATGGCGCTCAGGAACAGCACCGGGGTCTGGTTGCCGTTGCGCCGGATGGTCTCGACGATCAGCAGCCCGTCCATGCCCGGCAGCATGCGGTCGACGATCATCGCGTCGTAGGTCTCGCTGGTCGCCAGGAACAGGCCCTGCGGCCCGTCCGGCGCATGGTCCTCGACGAATCCGCTCTCGCGCAGACCCTTGGTCAGGTACTGCGCGGCCTGGGCGTCGTCTTCGATCACGAGGATTCGCATGATCCGGACCTTACGACGAGGCGGGGTGGTTCGGAAATGACAAGCGTGTCATGGCCGGCCCATGCCCCGGTTAGATTTTGGCGTTCGGGCGGGTCAGGATGTACAGGATCAGGATCGCGAAGACCGCGGCGACGATCCCGACCACCAGGTGCGAATGCACCGAGAACGCGACGATCGCCAGGCTGGCGGCCAGGCTGACCACCGCCAGCAGCTTGGCCCAGGCCGGGATGGCGCCATGCCGCTCCCAGGCCTGCAGCGTCGGGCCGAAGCGGGGATGGGTCAGCAGCCAATTGTGCAGCCGCGGCGAGGACCGGGCGAAGGCCCACAGCGCCAGGATCATGAAGATCGTGGTCGGCCACAGCGGCACGAACACCCCGATGATGCCGGCGATCACGCACAGCGTGCCGAACACCTGCAGCACCAGCCGCAGCGTGGTCGGCCCCAGGCCTCCGATCCGGTTGAGGTCAAACCGCGGCATGGCGTTTCGCCCGCCCTGGCAGGGCGGCGTCGAGAATCTCGGCCGGCACGCCCTGCACCGCGATCCGGCCCTCGGCCATCAGCACGGCGCTGTCGGCCAGGCGCAGCAGCGCCGGGCGGTGGGTGATCACCAGCGTGGTGCGGCCGGCGGTCAGCCGCTCCAGCGCCTCGATCACCTGCGCCTCGGTGTCGGCATCGAGGCCCTCGGTCGGCTCGTCCAGCACCAGGATCGGTGCGTCCTTCAGGATGCAGCGGGCCAGGGCGATGCGCCGGGCCTGGCCGCCGGAGACCTGGACCCCGGCCTCGCCGACCCAGGTGTCGAGGCCGCGCGGCAGCGACTCCGCCCAGGCCGAGAGGTCGGCGGCCTCGACCGCCGCGGCCAGCCGGTCGTCGCCGGCGTCCGGGTCACCGATCAGCAGATTGTCGCGGTTCGTCCCGGCGAAGATCTGGCTGCGCTGCGACAGGTACGCGACGCGGCGCCAGATCTCGGCCTGCGGCAGGCGGCACAACTCGACGCCGCCCAGGGTGATGGTGCCGGCATCCGGGTCGCGGAAGCGCAGGATCAGGGCGGCCAGCGTGCTCTTGCCGCTGCCGCTCGGGCCGACCAGGGCGATCCGCCCGCCCTCCGGCAATTCCAGGTCGATGTCGTGCAGCGCCGGTCGGTCGCCGGGCCGGTAGCGATAGGACACGCCGGACAGGGTGATGCTGTTGCCGGCCGGGGCGGGGGCCGGCATCTCCGGGTCGCGCACCAGCGGCGCCAGCCCGGCGAAGTCGAGCAGCCGGCGGGCGGCGGCGCGGGTGCGGCCGAGATTCTGGAAGGCCAGGGGCAGCGGCACCAGCGCGTCGAACAGGGCCAGCGCGCCCAGCATCATCAGCGCCACCGCCGGGCCTGGCAGCACCCCGGCGGCGCTCCCGGCCACGCCGAGCGCCAGGATCGCCAGCGCCGCC
>NZ_JBQJIK010000143.1:0-8352 GCF_052078665.1 Inquilinus sp. CA228
AGGGTTGGTTCAGCAACCTCAACCTCTCACAGGCGCGGTCGCTATCCACTCCCCATAGGGTCTTGACCCGGGCATCCAGAGGGTCTCGACATTCTCTGGATTGCCGGGTCAAGCCCGGCAATGACAGCAAGAGGGGGTGGCCCTTCCGGAGCCCTGGTCAATTCCCCGGCAGCACCTTGCCCGGGTTGAGGATGCCGGCAGGGTCGAGCGCCCGCTTCAGGGCCTGCATCACCGCCACGCCGTCGCCATGCTCCTGCTCCAGGAAGCGGATCTTGCCGTAGCCGATGCCGTGCTCGCCGGTGCAGGTGCCGCCCATCGCCAGGGCCCGCATCACCAGCCGGTCGTGGAAGGCCTCGGCCCGGGCGATCTCCTCCCGGTCATCCGTGTTCAGGATCATGCAGGTGTGGAAGTTGCCGTCGCCGACATGGCCGACGATCGGCGCCACCAGGCCGCTGGCCGTGATGTCGGCCTTGGTCTCGACCAGGCAGTCGGCCAGCCGGCTGATCGGAACGCAGACATCGGTCGGCATGCCGCGGCAGCCGGGGCGCAGCGCGATGCCGGCGTAATAAGCCTTGTGCCGCGCCTCCCACAGCTTGCTGCGGTCCTCGGCCTTGGTCGCCCAAAGGAACTCGCCGCCGCCATTGTCCTGCGCCAGCGCCTTCACCGTCTCCGCCTGCTCGGCCACGCCGGCTTCGGTGCCGTGGAACTCGAAGAACAGCGTCGGCGCGACCTCGAGGTCGAGCTTCGAATAGGCGTTGCTGGCGCCGATCTGGACCTCGTCCAGCAGCTCGATCCGGGCCACCGGGATGCCGAGCTGGATGGTGGCGATCGTGGTGTTGACCGCGTCGGCCACCGTCGGGAAGGCGCAGACGGCCGACGAGATCGCCTCCGGGATACCGTACAGCTTCAGCGTCACCTCGGTGATCAGGCCCAGCGTGCCCTCCGAGCCGATGAACAGCCGGGTCAGGTCGTAGCCGGCCGCGGATTTGCGCGCCCGGCCGCCGGTGCGGATGATGCGGCCGTCGGCCAGCACCACGGTCAGCCCCAGCACGTTGTCGCGCATCGTGCCGTAGCGCACCGCATTGGTGCCGGAGGCTCGGGTCGCCGCCATGCCGCCCAGGCTGGCATCGGCGCCGGGATCGATCGGGAAGAACAGGCCGGTGTCGCGCAGATGCTCGTTCAACAGCTTGCGGGTCACCCCGGCCTCGACCGTGCAGTCCAGGTCCTCGGCCGAGACCCGGGTCACCCGGTTCATCTGCGACAGGTCGACGGTGACGCCGCCGCGCAGCGCCGCGATGCCGCCCTCCAGCGAGGTGCCGGTGCCGTAGGGCACCACCGGGACCTCGTGCGCGGCGCAGATCCGCAGCACCGCCGCGACCTCCTCGGTGGAGTGCGGGAAGGCGACCGCGTCGGGCGGCATGGTCGGGTGCCAGGACTCCTCGCGTCCGTGCTGCTCGCGCACCGCGGCGGCGGTGGAGAAGCGGTCGCCCAGCAGGGCGCGCAGGGCGGCGAGGGCGCGGTCGGCGAGGGCGGGGCGGGGCGACTGGGGGACGGCCATGATCCGGTTCAAAGGTCAGACATAACGAGGACGGCTGTCGACCTTAAGCCCGCGCCTGCCGTGCGGCAAGGCTGCGCCATCGGCGCCCGCGGCCGCAATCCCGTAACAACACTGCCGTCAATGCGACACAAAGGCAGCGCATTGGACGTTCCGGGGGCGGCGGAAGACTATCCGTCGTGAATTTAAGGTCGGGGATTAGCGAATATGAACAAGCTGGTTTCAACCTGCGCCGCCGTTCTGTTCTCGGCGGCTCTTCTGAGTCCATCGGCGGCCTCCGCCCAGGGGCTGCTGGACATCTTCAACCTTTCCGGCGATTCCCCCGCCCCGACCGGCAGCGAGCCGTCGGCGCAGGTGACCGCGATCAGCGGCGCGCCCGGCGCCGAGGTCGAGGTGACGGACAGCGTCTATCCCGGCCAGACCATCGATCTCGGCCGCAGCGGCCGGCTTGTTCTGGCCTATGGCGGCGGCTGCACGGTCGAGACCATCCGCGGCGGCGTCGTCACCGTCGGCGTCGCCGCCAGCCGCGTCGCCGGTGGCCAGGTCCAGACCAGCAGCGGCGACTGCGCCCGCACCCAGGTCGCGGTGAACGCCCGCTCGGCCGAGGCCGGCGCCGGCGTCAACCGGCTGGGCGAGAGCCCGTTCGACCCGCGGCTCTGGGCCGAGACCACCGTCACCTCCGCCCGGCCGCAATTCTCCGGCGCCGACGGTTCGGTCAGCATCGTGATGCTGGACGCGCCGGCGCCGCAGACCGTGTGGGAAGGCCAGGGCGGCGGCGGCTTCCGCTACCCGGGCAACGCGCCGAAGCTGCAGACCGGCGTGCCCTACAAGATCGTGGCCGGCGGCCGGTCCGCCGTGTTCTCGGTCGATCCCGGGGCCAAGGGGGCGAGCGGCACGGTGGTACTGCGCTGACGCGCGGCCCGACGCCACTCTCTTTCCGATCATGCGAAGGCTCCGTCGCCCGGCCGTGGCGCTCGGGATCGGCCTGGTCCTGGGCAGCAGCCTGCTGCTGCCCGGCGCCGGCTTCCTGCAGCGCCTCGGCATCGACATGCTGCTGTGGCTCGACCGGCCGCTCGGCTGGACGTCCCGGCCGCTGTCGCACCGCCTGCCGGTGGCGGTGGTGGCGATCCGGGAGGAGACCTACCGCACCCCGCCGCTGTGGAACCGGCCGAAGGTCTCCTGGACGCCGGAACTCGGCCTCGTTCTGGTCGGGCTGGCCCAGGGTGGGGCCGCGGTGATCGGCCTGGACGAGATCTTCCCGACCACGCTGGACCGGCGGGATCTGATCGAGAAATACGACCGGCCTCTGAAGCAGGCTCTGGCCGCGATCGCGCCGACCGGCCGGATCGTCCTCGGCTTCGCCCAGTCCGGCGATGTCCCGGTGCGGCCGGAGCAGGGGCAGGTCACGGCGGTCGGCGGCGACCGCAACCTGAGCCCGGTCAACCTGCACTATGACCCCGACAACGTGGTCCGGGTCTACCCGGCCGTCATGCCGCGCCAGGACGGCGGAGACACCGTGCCGACCCTGGCGGCGGAGCTCGTCGCCCGGGCCGGCCACGCCGTGCCGCAGGGTGTTTCGGTGATCGACTTCACCATCGGTCCGCGCGACGTGCCGATCTATGACTTCGCCGATTTGGCGGCCTGCGCCAAGGCCGGCCAGGTCGACTTCTTCCGCCGCGAATTCGCCGACCGAATCGTCATCATCGGTCCGCTGCTCGATGTCGAGGACCGCCACCTCACGGCGCGGCGGCTGCTTGCTGAGGCGTCGGACCACGAACCGGCGGCGCGCTGCTCGCGCCCGGAGGCGCCGCAGACCAGCACGCTCAGCCGGTCCAACATGCCGGGCACGCTGGTCCACGCCATCGCGGCGCTGACCTTCGCCCTCGGCCGGGCGCCGCAGATGCTGCCGCCGCCGGCCGCCGCTTCCGTGGTCGGGGTCGCCTCGACCGCGCTGGGGGCGCTGCTGTTCTTGCTGGCGCCGGGCTGGGGCCTGCTGGCGCTGCTCGGCGCCGCGGCGGTCGCGGTGCTCGCCTCGCTGCTGGCGCTCGGCGGCGGCGTGGTGCCGCCGCTGGTGCCGCTGCTGCTGGCCTTCGCCCTGACCTACACCGCGATCTATGTCTACCGCTTCGTGGTCGAGGACCGCGCCCGGCGTCGTGTCACCCACGCCTTCCGGCATTACCTCGCCCCGTCGCTGGTCGAGCGGCTGGCCGAGGATCCCGACGGCCTGACCCTGGTCGGCGAGACCCGGCCGATCACCATCGCCTTCTACGACATCGCCGGCTTCACCGACCTGAGCGAACGGCTGGAAAAGGAGCCGGAACGGCTGGTCGCGGTGGTCAACGGCCTCCTGGCCCGCGTCGCCGACGCGGTCGAGCGCCACGGCGGCTATGTCGACAAGTTCATCGGCGATTCGGTGATGGCGGTGTGGGGCGCGCCGCTGCCCGACCCGCATGGCGCCGAGCACGCCGTCGCCGCGGGGATGGACGCCTTCGCGGCGCTCGGCCGGTACAACCGCACCGCGATGCAGGACCAGGGCCTGCCGCCGCTCGGCCTGCGGGCCGGCATCAACTCCGGCCCGGCCGTGGTCGGCAATGTCGGATCGCCGACCCGGCTGAACTACACGGTCCTCGGCGACGCGGTGAACCTGGCCTCGCGGCTGGAGGGCGCCAACAAGCTCTACGGCAGCAGCCTGATGATCGGCGAGGCCACCTATCGCGCCCTGCCGCAGCGCTGGCTGATGCGGCGGCTCGACTATCTGGCGGTCAAGGGCAAGCTGCGGCCGGTCCGGGTCTATGAGCCGATCGCGCCGCTGGTCGACGCCACGGTCGAGCAGGTGCAGGCGGTGCGGCTGTTCCATGCCGCGCTGGCCCTCTACTACCGCCGCCGCTTCGCCAAGGCGGCGGACCGCTTCGCGGAGCTGGCCGACACCGATCCGGCCGCCGCGCTCTACCGCGACCGCGCCACGGCCTACGCCCAGGCGCCGCCGCCGGCCGACTGGGATCGCAGCCATAGCCTGACCACGAAATGAGGGGGATATTTTGAACACGCCATTCACCACTCTGCATCGCCGCTTCTTTCTCGCCGGGGCCGGCACCAGCCTCGCGGCGCTCGCGCTCGGCGGCTGCCAGACCGTGCAGAACTACGCCAACGACCCGATGGGGGCGGCCAGCACCATCGGCCAGCTGTTCGCCTCGAAGGAGATGAGTCCGGGCGAGGAGCTGGCGATGGGCGAGGGGCTGTACCCCCGCCTGGTCGCGGATTCGGGCGGCGCCTATCCGAACGCCCGGGTCCAGTCGGCGGTGCGCAGCTTCGCCGAGCCGCTGTTCCGGGTTTCCAAGCGGCAGTTCCGCTGGGAGATCACGGTGCTGGACGACAACACCCCGAATGCCTGGGCGCTGCCGGGCGGCAAGCTGGGCATCAACAAGGGCATCCTGCGCTACGCCGCCAGCGAGTCCGAGCTGGCGGCCGTGATCGCGCATGAGATGGGCCATGCCGAGCTGAGCCACCAGGTGCAGGAGCTCGACAGCAAAGGGATGCTCGACCGGCTGGCCGCGTTCGGCAAGGGCGTCGCCCAGACCGAGATCAACGCCCAGGCCGGGTCGCTGAGCGGGGTGGTCGAGCCCCTGAGCAAGGCTGCTCTCGATGAGCTCGAAGGCCCGGTCAAGGACCTGATCACCTCCGGCTACTCCCGCAGCCACGAGCGCGAGGCCGACGCCTATGTGCTGACCGTGTTCCGCGCCACCGGCTACGATCCGCGCCAGGCCTCGGCGATCTTCAAGACGCTGGACTCGCTGGTGCCGCCGGACACCGAGACCACCACCTCGCTGTTCTCCAGCCACCCCGGCACCCGCGCCCGCATCGAGCTGATCGACGAGGCGGCGGCCCGGCTGCCGGCCGGCGGCGGCTCGGCCGGTTCGGCCTCCTTCGCCACGATCAAGGCGGTGTTCCCGACCCGGCGCTACTATCTGCGCAACCCGGCGGAGGCCAGCTGACCCGGGTCCCGGCCCGCGTCATCGCGGCCCCTCCGTTCCGCCGCTCGACCTGCTATCATGGCCCCCGAGGGGCGGCGTGTCGGCGAACGGAACGAGGGATGAGCATCTGGGGTAAGATCGTCGGCGCGGCCGCTGGCTTGGCCATGGGCGGCCCGATCGGGGCGCTGCTGGGCGCCGTGGCCGGCCATGCCGTCGACTGGTATCGCGGCCAGCCGGCGGATGGCGACGCCACCCAGCACATCGCCTTCACCATCGGCGTGATCGCGCTGGGCGCCAAGATGGCGAAGGCCGACGGCGCGGTGACGACGGAGGAGGTGAAAGCCTTCCGCCGGGTCTTCCGCGTGCCGGCGGAGGAAGACGCGAATGTCGAGCGCCTGTTCAACCTGGCGCGCCGCGACTCCGCCGGGTTCGAACCGTACGCCCGCCAGCTCGCCGGCATGTTCAGGGACCGGCCGGAGGTGCTGGAGGAGCTGCTGCAGTGCCTGTTCACCATCGCCAAGGCCGATGGCGACGTGAAGCCGGCGGAACTCGACTATCTGCGCGCCGTGGCCGGGCTGTTCGGCCTGGCCCAGGCCGACTTCCACCGGCTCTGCGCCGAGGAATGCGCCGGCTGCGATGTCGATCCCTACGGCGTGCTGGGGGTCGAGCGGCAGATCGACGACGACAGCCTGAAGGCGGCCTATCGCCGGCTGATCCGCGAGCACCACCCGGACCGTCTGATCGCCCGCGGTATGCCGGCCGACTTCATCGCCATCGCCACCGACAAGATGGCCCGCATCAACGCCGCCTACGACATCATCCGGCGCGAGCGGAAGCTGGCGTAGCGGCAGGGCCGGGCTGGAACTCAAGGCTGAATGCGGCCGACAACCTCGACCTGATCGCCGCGAAGACGAACAACGATGCCTTCGCCGCCGCCCGGCGCCAGGCCCGTAAGCGCACCGATGTTGACCTGATGCGTCACGACGACCAGCGCGCCGGGGCCGCGCCACGCAGCGAGCAGCTCTTTGGCAAGCTTTGTGCGCCCGGGTTCCTTGGAAGGGTCGTCGAAGAACGAGTTAAAAGCTGGCTCGCGCCGAACCTGGCCAGGGAACGCGAGTTGGGCGGTCTCCAGCGCTCGACACCATTCGGATGCGAGGACGACGCCGATGCGAACCCCTTCCGCCCGGAGCCGGTCGCCGATACGGCGTGCCTGAGCGCGCCCCTCGGAGTCGAGATTCCGCTGGGTAGCGCAATCGCCGATGCGGAAGCCAGGCGGATCGCCACCGCCGGGCGCATGGGCGTGACGGAACAAGACGATAGCGCCGTCGCGAAGTGCGGCCAACGCCACCTCTTCGCTCGCGATTGCAGGCAGCGAGCCTATCAGACCTGTGGGCAAGAGACCGAGAAGGGCCAGAAGCCCGCGACGTGCGACGAAGAGGTCCAAGCTCATGAGGTCAACCCATGACGTTGCAGACGCAGCGACAGTCGATGTACACAGCACAGAAGGTTGCTCCGCGCGATTTGAGCGAGTGAGCCCTCCGCCGCCAGGAATCGCCAGCGGTCAGTGCCTCATCGCCACGCCTGTCCGCAAGCCATGTCGTGGAGGCCGTCACGCCGCGCCTGGTCGTGCCAACCGCGATATGATCGCTGCGGATTTACGCTTCCAGGAAAATACGCGCGGCGTCCTTGCATGACATTCCGGGTTGCACGCCTTTTTTCGCTGCCTGCGCATTCATCTCGGAGATGATACCGTCATTATAGGAACTGATTTCGTCGCCAATCCGCGCGGATAGCGCTGCAACCGCTGCTGCGGGAATGCCCTCGCGTTCCAGTATTGTGAGGGCGATTACACCGGAACGGTCTTTGCATAGCCCTGCGTCGTTCGCGATTATACCTTTCGGGCGAACTGCGAGCGCATATTGCGCCATGGTTTCGCCGCAGTGGGTAGCGGTCACGAAGACGTCATTCGCGCGTTTCTCTTTGATCAGCGCGATAAACCATGCCGCGTAAATCCCGCCTGTTTTTGTTTCAACCAGGGTCGTAATTTTGCCGTCGGTGTGCGATCCGGCGCCGCTATCCACCTGACGTGCTTGCCCTTCAGGAGCGTCCAATATGGCGTAAGCGGCTTCCCGCACCGGCATGTTTTCGCGCACGCCTGCGGCTCTGGCCGCCTCGTTCAAATGTCCGATGACACCGTCGAGAAGCAGGGATCGCCCATCAGACATGCGGGCCGACATGGTCAGGCAAGCGGCCGCCGGCACGCCATATTCTTGCGCCATCGCAAGGCCAGCAATCCCGGCATTGTCTTTGCCTACTCCAGCAGCGTGGGCAATTAATCCACGAGGCCCGAGAGACAATGGGTCGGCGAAAGTCTGCAGGCCAGCAAACGAGCAGCCGACAACGACATCTTTCTGGGATACGCGTAAAGGTCCCATGAGATCGAGTCGTCGCGTCAAATAGCTGAGCGAATCGGCAATGAAGATCCGTCCCTTCGGCGTCTCATCGTAAACCGCGACGCCATTGAAGTTCGCAGGGAGAGAGCCCTGCGCAGCAGCATTTCGGAACATCGCAGAGCTCGCGGCAAATGCTGCGCTGGTTCGAAGAAAATGTCTGCGATTCATCGAACGGCTCCTGAGGTTGATTTTGGCGCATCGTGATTGCAGCGAAGCTGGTACGAACCAGTCATCAGCGTGACTAATCTAGGTTCTGTGGACGGATTTGACCAAGATGAAGGCAGCGGTGAGAGCAACGAAGGAGGCGAAGTTTCGTTTGGTCTTCTCGCAGCGTAGGGCGATGCGCTTGAAGCGCTTGAACTTGCCGACGGCC
>NZ_JBQJIK010000144.1:0-8203 GCF_052078665.1 Inquilinus sp. CA228
CCGCCACACCTCCAGCTTCGGATAGGCCTCGCGCTTGAAGCCCTCGACCAGCACCAAATCGACCGGCTGCAGCTTCGCCAGCAGCGCCGCCAGCGGCGGCTCGGCGGCGCCGCGATGCTCATGCATCAGCGCCCAGCGCCGGTCGGAGGAGACCAGCACCTCGGTCGCCCCGGCCTCGCGGTGGCGCCAACTGTCCTTGCCGGGCTGGTCGACATCGAAGTCGTGATGTGCGTGCTTGACCGTGGAGACGGTCAGCCCGCGGCCGATCAGCGCGGGAATCAGCTTCGCCAGCAGCGTCGTCTTGCCGCTGCCGCTCCAGCCGGCGATGCCAAGCACGCGCATGAGGCTTTAGCCGAAGGTGCCGGCGGCCTTGGCCGGAGGCGGGCCGCGCGGGTCCTCGGTGATGGCCTGGCGCACGCCTTCGCGCAGATAGCTCCAGCCGGTCACCAGGGTCAGCACCGCGGCGACCCAGATCCCGGCAATGCCGATCTCGGTCACCGGCACCTGGCCGTTGAAGGCGCGGGTGCCGGCGTCGCCGACGATCAGGAAGCCGATCGCCAGCATCTGGATCGTGGTCTTCCACTTGGCCAGGGCGGTGACCGGCAGGCCGCGCGCATTCATCCCGGCCAGGAACTCGCGCAGGCCGGAGATCAGCACCTCGCGCAGCAGGATGATCACGGCCGGGATGATCGACCAGCCCTGCAGCCGGCCGAAGGCGGCCAGCATGAACAGGACGGCGGTGACCAGCATCTTGTCCGCGATCGGGTCGAGCAGCCGGCCGATCGGTGAGGTCTCGTTCCAGGCCCGCGCCAGCTTGCCGTCGAGATAGTCGGTGATGGCGGCGGCGGCGTAGATGGCAAGACAGGTCCATGACGCCCAGGAGGCGGGCACGTAAAACAGCGCGATCAGCACGGGAATGGCCGCGATGCGCGAGTAGGTCAGGAGGTTCGGCAGGCTGGTAACCATGGCGACGGCACTGACTTCAGGGGCTTGTGAACGCTAGCACAAGGTGCCTCAGGCGTCGGGGTGGAAATGTCGATAGATCAGCCCAGCGACCGCCTCGCTGATGCCGTCGACCGCCTCGAGGTCCTGCCGGCTGGCGCGGCTGACCTCGCGGGCCGAGCCGAAATGCAGCAGCAGCGCCTTCTTCCGGCGCGGGCCGATGCCCGGGATCTCGTCGATCGGCGAGCGGGCGATGTCGCCCGCGCGCCGGGTGCGCTGGCCGCCGATGACGAAGCGATGGGCCTCGTCGCGCAGCCGCTGCAGGAAGTACAGCACCGGGTCCTTCGGCTCCAGGCTGAAGGGCGGCCGGTCGGCCATGAAGAAGCGTTCCCGCCCGGCGTCGCGGTCCGGCCCCTTGGCGATCGAGACCAGGGCGATCTCGGTCAGGCCGAGCTCGGCGAAGACCTCGCGGACGACTCCGAGCTGGCCCTGGCCGCCGTCGATCAGCACCAGGTCGGGCCAGCCCTCCTGCTCGCGGTCCGGATCCTCCTTCAGCGCCCGGGCGAAGCGGCGGGTCAGCACCTCGCGCATCATCGCGTAGTCGTCGCCGGGGGTCACCGGGCCCTTGATGTTGAACTTGCGATAGGCGGATTTGACGAAGCCGTCCGGCCCGGCGACGATCATGGCGCCGAGCGCGTTGGTGCCGCCCAGATGGCTGTTGTCGTAGACCTCGATCCGGCGCGGCGGCGCGTCCAGGCCGAACACCCGGGCGACGCCCTCCAGCAGCACCGCCTGGGACGCGCTCTCGGCCATGCGGCGGCCCAGCGCCTCGCGGGCGTTGTTCAGCGCATGCTCGATCAGCCGGCGCTTGTCGCCGCGCTTCGGCACCGCGATCTCGACTCGGCGGTCGGCCTTCAGGGTCAGCGCCTCGGCCAGCAGCTCGGTCTCCGCGACCTCGTCGCTGAGCAGAACCAGGGGCGGCGGCGGATGGCTGTCGTAGAACTGGCTCAGGAAGGCGGCCAGGATCTCGTCCCGTTCCGCCGACTTGTCGTGGCTGGGGAAATAGGCGCGGGTGCCGTAGTTGCGGCCGCCGCGGAAGAAATAGACCTGGATGCAGCTGTGGCCGCCGGCCTCGTGGATCGCCAGCGCATCGGCGTCGCCGATGCCCTCGACATTGATGTCCTGGTGCGACTGGACATTGGTCAGGGCCCGGATGCGGTCGCGCCAGCGCGCCGCCTGCTCGAAATCCAGCCGCTCGCTGGCCGCCATCATCTGCTCGCCGAAGCGGGCCTGCACCGTCTGGCTGCGGCCGCTCAGGAAGTCGACCGCGCTCGCCACCTGCTCGGCGTACTGCGCCTCGGTGACATAGCCGACGCAGGGGCCGGTGCAGCGCTTGATCTGGTACTGCAGGCAGGGCCGGCTGCGGGTCGAGAACACCGAATCCGAGCAGTTGCGCAGCAGAAAGGCGCGCTGCAGCGCGGTGATGGTGCGGTTGACCGACCCGGCCGAGGCGAAGGGGCCGAAGAACTGGCCGCTCGGGCCCGTGGCGCCGCGATGCTTGGCGATGCGCGGGAAGGCGTGGTCGCCCGAGATCATGATGTGCGGGAAGGTCTTGTCGTCCCGCATCACCACGTTGTAGCGCGGCTTCAGCCGCTTGATCAGATTGGCTTCGAGCAGCAGCGCCTCGACCTCGGACCGTGTCACCACGAATTCCATGGCGACCGTGTCGGCGATCATGCGCAGCAGGCGCGCCGGCTGCTTGCCGGTCTGGGTGTAGGCGAAGACCCGCTTCTTCAGGTTGCGCGCCTTGCCGACATAGAGGGCGTTGCCGGCCTCGTCGAGCATCCGGTAGACGCCGGGCGAGCTGGGCAGGGTGCGCAGATGGGCCTGGATCACGGCGACCCCGTCGGCGATGCTGTGCGCCCGAGCCCTGGCGCGGCCCACGGGCTTGGGGCGCTCGGGCGGCGGGCCGCCGGGCGGGCCATCGGGTGGAAGGTCGGTGACGGTGTCGCTCATGGCGGCAATGTCGGCCGGTCCGGGCGCCGCTTCAAGACCGGATCGTGAACGCCCAGGTGAGTCGGCAAAGCGATCGGATGACGCTTCGGTGATATCCACCGAATCTGTGGATAACTGTGTGGGGAACCGGCCTTGAGGATGCGGCGATCGAGGCGCCGCCTAAGTGTCATCGTTCTTGCTCAAAAAATGGGCAAAAACGCTAAGCTTCTGAGAAATCGAGATAAATTCCAAGTCAAGTTGAAACACAAGCATCACACACTATGGGCGAGCCGGAAAATTGCGGACGTCTCCGATTCGGATTTCGCCTGTGCACAACTTGCGGTCGTGACGAAGCGGCGAGGCCAGGAAATCCAAGGCGATAGCGGCTACCGCAGAGCGGTCACCCTGCGGCGTCCGGGCGCAGGAGAAGGGTATTCCAGCGCTGCCCCGGCCCGTCACGCGGGTCAAGGGAGGATTGATCGCAAGTTTGAGATAATTCCGATACGAGTCCGGCATCGCACCGCCCCTCTGCTCATTCCATCGGCACGATGCCCCGGCTGGGCTGGGCCCAGCCGAGATGCTCGCCGCCGTCCAGCGCGATCATCTGCCCGGTCATCGCCGGCGCCGACAGGATGAAGCGGATGGCGTCGCAGATCTCCTGCGGCGCGGTCGGCCGGCGCAGCGGCACGGCGTCCCACTGCCTGGCGAAATGCTCCTCGCTCTGGCGGTCGCTCTTCAGCGTCGGGCCGGGGCCGATGCCATTGACCCGGATCTTGGGCGCCAGCGCCTGGGCCAAAGTGCGGGTCAGGGTCCACAGCCCGATCTTGGCCACGGTGTAGGACAGGAAATAGGGGGTCGGGTTCCACACCCGCTGGTCGAGCATGTTGACGACGTTGCCCGGCCAGTCCGCCGGCAGCTGCCGCGCCAGGGCCTGGGTCAGCACCAGGGGGGCGCGCAGATTGGTCTCGATGTGTTCGTCCCAGCTCGCCCGGGTCGCCGTCGCCACCGTGTCCATGCGGAAGGCCGAGGCGTTGTTGACCAGCAGCGACACCGGCCCGCCGAGGCCCTCGGCCGCCTGCGGGATGACGGCCTCGACCTGGGCCTCGTCGGTCAGGTCGGCGCGGATCGCCAGGCCCCGGGTGCCGGCCGCCTCGATGTCGCGGACCGTCTGTGCCGCCTCGTCGGCCGAGCTGTGCCAGGTGATCGCGACCCGCCAGCCCTGCTTGGCGAGGTCGAGCGCGATCGCCCGGCCGATCCGCTTGGCCGCGCCGGTGACGACAGCGACTCGCGGCTCGGCCTTGCCGGTCGGCGGCAGGGGACGTTCGCCCGCTGGACGTTCGGCAGGGCTCATCGGCTCACGGTCCCTTGCGGCGGCGGCCGCCCTTGCGCGGCCTTTCGGTCGGCTTGGCGCCCCCAAGTATTTTTGGCGAGAGCGGCACGCCCTCCAGCGCCGCGGCGTGGCCGTGCGAGCCGACGCGGGCGTGGACGATGAGGCCCGCACCCCCGCCGTCCGACCCCGCGTTGAGGCCCATATCGGCCGCCTCCAGCCGGCGCAGCTCGTCGCGGATCCTGGCCGCCTCCTCGAACTCCAGATTGGCGGCGGCTTCGCGCATCCGCTTCTCCAGGTCGCCGATATGCTCCTTCAGCGACTTGCCGGTCAGGTGCTTGGCGCCGCTGTCGCCGGTCGAGACGGTGACCCGGTCGCCGCGCTCATAGACGCTGTCCAGGATGTCGCCGATCTGCTTCTTGATGCTTTCCGGCGTGATGCCGTGGGCCACGTTGTAGATCTGCTGCTTCTCGCGCCGCCGGTTGGTCTCGCCCAGCGCCGCGGTCATGCTGCCGGTCATGGTGTCGGCATAGAGGATGGCGCGGCCCTCGATGTTGCGGGCGGCGCGGCCGATGGTCTGGATCAGCGAGGTGCGGCTGCGCAGGAAGCCTTCCTTGTCGGCGTCGAGGATGGCGACCAGCCCGACCTCGGGTAGGTCCAGCCCCTCGCGCAGCAGGTTGATGCCGACCAGCACGTCGAACACGCCGAGCCGCAGATCGCGGATGATCTCGATCCGCTCCAGCGTCTCCACGTCGGAATGCAGGTAGCGGACCTTGATGCCGGCCTCGGTCATGTATTCGGTCAGCGCCTCGGCCATCTTCTTGGTCAGGGTGGTGACCAGGGTGCGCAGGCCGCGGGCGATGCCCTCGCGGCATTCGGCCATGACGTCGTCGACCTGGGTCGCGGTCGGCCGGACCAGGACGATCGGGTCGATCAGCCCGGTCGGGCGCACCACCTGCTCGGCGAAGACGCCGCCGGTCCGCTCCATCTCCCAGGGGCCGGGCGTGGCCGAGACGAAGACGCTCTGCGGCCGCATCGCGTCCCATTCCTCGAACTTCAGCGGCCGGTTGTCGCGGCAGGAGGGCAGGCGGAAGCCGTATTCGGCCAGGATGTCCTTGCGCGCCCGGTCGCCGCGGAACATGCCGCCGACCTGCGGCACCATGACATGGCTCTCGTCGACCACCAGCAGCGCGTCCTCGGGCAGGTATTCGAACAGGGTCGGCGGCGGATCTCCCGGCGCCCGCCCGGTCAGGTAGCGGGAATAGTTCTCGATGCCGGCGCAGCTGCCGGTCGCCTCCATCATCTCCAGGTCGAACTGGGTGCGCTGCTCCAGCCGCTGCGCCTCCAGGAGCTTGCCGGTGGCGTTGTACTCCTCCAGCCGCTCCTTCAGCTCCACCCGGATGCCCTTGATCGCCTGCAGCAGCGTCGGCTTCGGCGTGACGTAGTGGCTGTTGGCGTAGATGCGGACCATCTTCAGGCCTGCGAATTTTTCCCCGGTCAGCGGGTCGAACTCGTGGATCGAATCGATCTCGTCGCCGAAGAAGGAGATGCGCCAGGCGCGGTCCTCCAGATGGGCGGGGAAGATCTCGACCGTGTCGCCGCGCACCCGGAAGGTGCCGCGGGCGAAGGCGGTGTCGTTGCGCCGGTACTGGATGTCGACCAGATGCTTCAGCAGCACCTGCCGGTTCAGCCTTTGCCCGGCCTCCAGCGGGATCGTCATCTCGCTGTAGGATTCGACGTCCCCGATGCCGTAGATGCAGGACACCGAGGCGACGATGATGCAGTCGTGCCGCTCCAGCAGCGCCCGGGTGGCCGCGTGGCGCATCCGGTCGATCTGCTCGTTGATCTGGCTTTCCTTCTCGATATAGGTGTCGGTGCGGGCGACGTAGGCTTCCGGCTGGTAGTAGTCGTAGTAGCTGACGAAAAACTCGACCGCGTTCTCCGGGAAGAAGCTCCTGAACTCGCCGTAGAGCTGGGCGGCCAGGGTCTTGTTCGGGGCCAGCACCAGGGTCGGGCGCTGCAGCTTCTGGATCACATGCGCCATGGTGAAGGTCTTGCCCGAGCCGGTGACGCCGAGCAGCACCTGGTCGCGCTCGCCCCGCTCGATCCCGGCCATCAGCTCGGCGATCGCCTCGGGCTGGTCGCCCGCCGGCTTGTAGTCGGAGACCAGCTTGAACGGAGTCGAGCGGTCCTTCTCCGGCAGGGCCGGGCGATGGATCACGACCGGGGCGGTCTCGCCGCGCGGCGAGGCCGGGGTGGGGGAGAGGAGGGGCGCTGAGCTCATGTCGACACTATCGGTCCGGCAAGGGCGGAGGGGAAGGGCCGCCGGCGAAGCGGAACGCGGAAGGGCTGAGGCACCGATAGGAACATATAGGGAACAATGCGTCAAGTGGGGGAGCGGCCCTGCGCGCCGCACGCTTGACAGCACCCGGCCGCGGCTCGTATGCAGAGGATAATTAGTTAACCAAAAGGTTTATCAACCATGCCGGAGGACACGCCCGACACCCTCGCCCCCGGGCCGAGGGCGAACCGTCGCGAATGGATCGGCCTGGCGGTGATCGCGCTGCCCTGCCTGCTCTATTCGATGGACCTGACGGTGCTGAACCTGGCGGTGCCGACGCTGACCGCCGATCTCAGGCCCAGCGCCGCGCAGTTGCTGTGGATCGTCGACATCTACGGCTTCCTGGTGGCGGGGTCGCTGATCACCATGGGCACGCTGGGCGACCGCATCGGCCGCCGCAAGCTGCTGATGATCGGCGCCGCGGTGTTCGGCCTGGCCTCGCTGCTGGCCGCCTTCGCCAACACGGCCGAGACGCTGATCGCGGCCCGGGCGCTGCTCGGCGTCGCCGGGGCCACCGTGGCGCCGTCGACCCTGTCGCTGATCCGGAACATGTTTCACGACCCGCAGCAGCGCACCTTCGCCATCAGCGTCTGGATCACCGGCTATTCGGTCGGCGGCGCCATCGGGCCGCTGCTCGGCGGCGTGATGCTGCAGCATTTCTGGTGGGGCTCGGTGTTCCTGCTGGCGGTGCCGGTGATGGTGCTGGTGCTGATCGTCGCCCCGATCCTGCTGCCGGAGTATCGCGACCCGCAGGCCGGGCGGCTGGACCTGGCCAGCGCGGTGCTGTCGCTGGCGGCGGTGCTGGCCGCGATCTACGGCATCAAGATGCTGGCCGAGGACGGGCCGGGCTGGGCGCCGCTGCTGTGGATCCTGGCCGGCCTCGCCATCGGCACCGCGTTCGTGCGGCGGCAGGCCCGGCTGGACGACCCGCTGATCGACCTGCGCCTGTTCCGGTCGCCGGCCTTCGGCGCGGCGCTGGCGGTCAATGTGCTGGGCCTGTTCGCGGTCTTCGGCACCTTCCTGTTCACGGCGCAGTATCTGCAGCTGGTGCTGGGGCTGTCGCCGCTCGAGGCCGGGCTGTGGACGCTGCCCTCGTCGCTGGCCTTCGTCGCCGGGTCGATGCTGACCCCGATGGCGCTGCGCCGGACCCGGCCGGTGGTGCTGATGACCGGCGGGCTGCTGGTCGCGGCGCTCGGCTTCCTGGCGCTGACCTTGGTCGACCATGTCTCGGGCCCGGCGCTGCTGGCCGGCGCCGCGGTGGTCTTCGCCATCGGGCTGTCGCCGGTGTTCACCCTGACCACCGACCTGATCGTCGGCGCGGCGCCGCCGGAGCGGGCCGGGTCGGCCGCCGCGATCTCCGAGACCGGGGCCGAGTTCGGCGGCGCGCTGGGCATCGCCGTGCTCGGCTGCATCGCCACCGCGCTGTATCGCGGCGTGATGATGGACGGCGGCCCGGCCGGGGTGCCGCCGGAGGCCGCGGAAGCGGCCCGGGCGACGCTGGGCGGCGCCCTGGCGGCGGCGCAGGACCTGTCGGGCGAGGCCGGCCGGGCCCTGGCCGATGCCGCGCGCGGCGCCTTCACCCATGCCTTCGGCCTGGC